>JBAXYK010000081.1:0-4412 GCA_041670825.1 Bacilli bacterium
AGAAAAATGAGACCTTAGGGTCTCATTTTTTTATACTAATTCAATTTTCTCCATGTAATCTTTTATATGTTTTAAAGCAGTTATCTCATCTTCGCCTTCGCAAATAATTTCAAATTCTTCCCCTTTTCTAATTACTAGAGCCATAATACTCATAATAGATTTCATATTAGCTATATCATCAGCATATTTTAATTTTAAAGTACAATCAAATTTATTTGCTTCAAAAACTAAAGATGCACTCGGGCGAGAACCTAGTCCGTTTTGTGCTTTAATCATGAATTTTTCTTTAACCACATTCAATCACCCTCATTTCAATTTCACCTAATTTTACCAATATTATTAAGGGCATGCAATGTGTTAGAAGAATGTAATCGCTTTCATAATTATTGTTTTGTGCATTGCACTTTTTTAATCATAAATGGTCTAATGGGTTTTTAACTTTTTGTATGGTTTATTTTATTGTTTGCATATGCTAAAATATTAGTGTAGTTTATTTATTTTAAGGGGGGATAATAGTCAATATGGCAAAACTCACTAAAGTTAAAGCGAAGAAATATCTATTGATAATGCAAAAATTAAAAAGGAAGAATATTACAATAAATGATATAGCAATGAGTATTGGAATAATAGATAGTGTTATTAGAGATGATTTAGCTTATTTTGATCCTATTATACGTTTGGATGAAAGCTACAATGTAGCTACTTTGATTGCCCCTTTAGAAAAGTTTATAAATACAAAATCTAATGCTAAAACGAGTGTTAAAAAAAGTAAAGTTAGATTGATTTATGATGGTGTTGGAGATTTTGTTTATAAAAACATGACTATACCAGGAGGAATCATAAATAGAAATGCATCTTTAAATGAACAGCAATTAAAAGATTTAAAAAAAATAGTAAATGATGAATTAAAGCAAATAAAGAATAGGTGATAATAATGGATAAGAAAATAAGGAAAGCAGTAATACCTGCAGCAGGTTTTGGGACGAGGTTTTTGCCAATAACAAAGGCAATATCGAAAGAGATGTTACCAATAATAGATGTTCCAACCATACAAATTATTATTGAAGAAGCAATAGAAGCAGGTATCAATGAAGTCTTAATAATTGTTAATGAAGATAAAAAAGATATAATCAATTACTTTTCAAGTAACAAGAAGTTTGAAAAATTTTTAATAGAAAAAGGTAAAGATAATTTATTAGTTAAATTAAAAGAAAGTGAAAAACTTTGTAATATAAGCTTTGCTTATCAAAAAGAACAAAAAGGATTGGGACACGCTATTTTAATGGCAAAAGATTTTGTTGCTGGTGAAGATTTTGCTGTTTTATTAGGTGATGATATAGTAGTAAATAAGAATAATGGAGCGACCAAACAATTAATTAGTTTATATGATAAATATGGATGCACCATATTAGGTGTGCAAACTGTTGAAGCAGCAGATGTAAATAAATATGGAATAATAAGTTATAGTAATTTCCAAGGTAGAGAATATAAAGTTTCAGGGATGGTAGAGAAACCAAATTTTGAGGCCGCACCAAGCAACGTTGCAATACTTGGAAGATATATTTTAACAAACTCGATTTTTACTCATCTAGAACATCAAAAACCAGGATTTGGCGGAGAAATTCAACTAACGGATTCAATATTTTGTTTACTGGAAAACGAATCAATCTATGCGTATGATTTTGAAGGCAAGAGGTATGATGTTGGAGATAGATTAGGTTATTTTAAGGCAATTATAGATTTTGCTTTAAAAAGAGAAGATATTGGTCAAGAAGTAAAAAATTATTTAAGAAAAATTAATGAGGAGGAATAAAATGATAACTAAGAAAAATTTTGTTTCAATGGATGGCAATGAAGCAGCTGCATATGGTTCATATGCATTTACAGAAGTAGCAGGTATTTATCCAATTACGCCATCATCTCCAATGGCAGAACACGTTGATGCTTGGTCTGCAAAAGGTAAGAAAAATATTTTTGGAAGTCTTGTTAAGGTTGTCGAGATGCAATCTGAAGCTGGTGCTTCAGGAGCAGTTCATGGAGCACTACAAGCCGGCTCTCTTGCAACCACTTATACTGCATCTCAAGGATTACTATTGATGATTCCAAATATTTATAAATGGGTTGGTGAATTATTGCCTGCAGTATTGCATGTTTCATCACGTTCCTTGGCCACCAGATCACTATCAATTTTTGGAGACCATCAAGATATTTACGCTGTTAGACAAACTGGTGTAACAATGATTTGTTCACATTCAGTTCAAGAAGTTGCTGATTTAGCTCCATTGGCTCACTTAGTAGCAATAAAGGCAATGGCGCCAGTGCTTCATTTTTTTGATGGATTTAGAACCTCACATGAAATTCAAAAAGTTGAACTTCAAAATTATGATGACTTAGAAAAGTTAATGGATAATAAGGCATTAGAAGAATTTCGTAAGAAAGCCTTAAACCCACATACTAACCCTGTTACTAGGGGAGGCAATGAAAATGATGATATTTATTTTCAAGGGAGAGAAGCTCAAAATAAACACTACGAGAAAGTTATAGAAATTGCTGATGACTACTTTAAAAAAATATCAAAATTGACTGGTCGCAATTATGCTCCATTTGTTTACTATGGAGATAAAGATGCCACTGATATAATAATTGCAATGGGGTCAGTGACTGAGACAATTTCTGAAGTCATAGATGAACTAGTTAAAAAAGGCAGAAAAGTAGGTCTAATCAAAGTTCACCTATATAGACCTTTCTCAATAGAGCATTTGATAAAGGTATTGCCTTCATCAGTAAAAAGAGTAGCTGTTCTTGATAGAACAAAGGAAGTTGGTTCTTTGGGAGAACCATTATATCTTGATGTTTACAATGCATTAAAAAGTAGTTCTAAAGGAGTAGAACTAGTTATAGGTGGTAGATATGGGTTATCTAGCAAAGATGTTCAACCAAGACAGATAAAAGCAGTATATGACCATCTAATTTCTAAAGATCCTTTCCATAGTTTTACAATTGGTATTAATGATGATGTAACTTTTAAGTCATTAAAAGAAGATAAAGATTTCTATGTTGAAAATGACTATACTTCATGTTTGTTTTATGGGTTGGGTTCAGATGGAACAGTTTCCGCAAATAAGAACTCAATTAAAATAATTGGAGACCATACTAATTTATATTCTCAAGCTTATTTTGCATATGATTCTAAAAAAGCAGGAGGAGCTACAAGAAGTAATTTGCGTTTTGGTAAGAGTCCAATAAGATCTACTTATTATGTTAAAAATGCAGATTTCATTTCGTGTTCTCTAGATACATATTTATTTAAATATGATATGCTATGTAATTTAAGAAAAGGTGGAGCATTTTTACTAAATACAACTTTTAGTGAAAAAGAAATAATTGAAAAATTACCAAATAAGTTTAAAAAACAGTTGGCTGATAAAAATGCAAAATTTTATATAATTGATGCTACTCATATTGCGGAAAGCATTGGAATGGGGAGAAGAACAAATACAATTTTACAATCAGCGTTTTTCAAACTTAATCCTTCAATAATGTCATATGAAGATGCTCAAAAATATATGAAAGAAGCAGTAGTAAAAGCATATAGCAAAAAAGGTAAGGAAATAGTAGAGTTGAATTTTAAAGCAATAGAACTTGGAGGAACTGCAATAAAAGAAATTATTGTTGATCCAAAATGGAAAGCATTGGAAATAAAAGAAGTCATAACAAAAAGTGATGATGAGTATTTTAGTGAATATGTTAAGAAGATTGCTGAATTAGATGGTAATGATATCCCTGTATCAGTTTTTACAAAGAACAATATAATAGATGGTACAATGAAAAATGATATTACTTATCAAGAGAAAAGAACAATTGCCTCAGAAGTTCCAATGTGGAATAGCTCAGCATGTATTCAATGCGGTAGATGTGCATTTGTTTGTCCACACGCAACAATAAGAGCATTCATATTAAATGATAAAGAAGTTGAGAATGCTCCTGATATTGTTAAAAATGATTTGTTGCCTGTTATGGGAGGACCAAATGTAAAAGGATTAAAGTATCGTATCCAAGTATCTCCAGAAAATTGCGTTGGCTGTGGGTTGTGTGTTGTTGAATGTCCAACAAAGCCAGAAAATAAAGCCTTAAAAATGGTTGACGTGAAAACACAGTTAATTCAAGGAGAGGCTGCTGATTACTTGTATAAAAAGATAGAATATAAATCGCAGTATTTCCCAATTAATAATGTTAAAGGCGCATCATTACTAAGGCCATATTTTGAGGTTTCTGGTGCATGCGCTGGATGTGGAGAAACCCCATATTATCGTTTGGTCACTCAACTATTTGGTAAAGATATGTTGATTGCTAACGCAACAGGATGTTCATCAATTTATAGTGGAGCGGTTCCATCCACACCATTTGCAACA
>JBAXYK010000082.1:0-4391 GCA_041670825.1 Bacilli bacterium
ATTTTTTAATTCTTCTTGATAACACTTTAATACAACAGTTGAAAAATCATAATCACGAACTCCACTAACAAGAGAATATATTGGCCTTACATTATTGTTATCAAGATTTTTAATGAAAATATCAACTGCTACTAATTCTTTCTTATAATAATTGAATTTACCACTAACAAGAATTTCTTCGCCTTCAACAATATTTTTATAATAAAAATCTCGATTAAAAACTACAACTTTAATCTCCTCATTTAAATATTCTATTTTAAAGGAAAATCTACTTAAACCCTTTCTTATTCTAAATAACTGTTCTTTGATTATAACCTTACCACGAACTACTACTTTTTGATTATCAAGCGATAAATCCAAGATTGGCGTTAAACTAAAGTCATCATATCTTCTTGGAAAATGGTTTATAACTTGAAAAGGAGTTTCTAAGCCTAACTTTTCTAGAAACTCTTGTCTATGCTTTGTTAAATTAAAAGGAAATTTTATCATATAGTTTCTACTCCCTTCAAAAGAGACTAAAACTACTATTCAACTCCAAAAATATATGAATAAACAGGTTGTCCACCATTATGAACTTCAACTTCAATTAAATATTCCTTTGATATCTTATCTGCAAGTTCTTGAGCTTGTTTCTTATCGATATCTTGACCATATATAATGGTGACTATCGCGCTATCTTCATCAATCATATGATCTAATAGTTTCTTACCAGCATCTTGAACTTCTCTTTCACAACAGACAATTTTATTATCTAATATACCCATGAAATGATCTTTGAAAATTGCCACATTATCAATTTGAGTATCTTTTATTGAAAAAGTAACTTGTCCAGTTTTAACTCTATGAATAGCTTCTCGCATTTCTTCTTCATTTGTATCTATGTCAGCATCTGGATTAAACATCATGCATGCTGCTAATCCTTGAGGAATAGTTTTGGTTGGAATAACGACTACTTTTGAGTCCTCTATTACCTCTGCTGCTTGATTTGCTGCCATAATAATGTTTTTATTGTTTGGTAAAATGAACACTTGTTTTGCATTAATCTCATTAATAGCCTTTATGAAATCTTCTGTAGCTGGATTCATTGTTTGTCCACCAGAAACTATGTAATCAACACGTAAACTCTTGAACATTTCATCAAGACCATCACCTACAGACACAGCAATGATTGCATAATCTTTAGGTTCTGCAGGCTTAGCAACACCATTGGCTGCTAGTTTAATATGACCATCAGATGATGCTTCATTTCCTTCTTCAAGCAAATGATTGTGTTGTTCTTGCATGTTTTCAATTTTTAAAGTAACAAACTCTCCATATAATTGAGCATAATTTAAAGCAACACCTGGCTTTAAAGTATGAACATGAACTTTTACTATATTATCATCACGAACAACAACAAGAGAGTTGCCTAGTGATGAAATTAATGATGTAAATCTTTCTTGATCGAATTCTCTTTTACTCTTATCGGCTGCTAATCGCAAAATAAATTCTGTACAATAACCAAATTCCTCATTTTCAAATCTTGCTTGGGCAATACTTGTTTCTTGATTTGTAGGCATAGAAATTTGCTTTCTTTCAATAATTTCGCCTTTTAACCCTACAAGCATACCTTCTAAGATTTTTACTAAACCTGCTCCGCCCGAGTCAACTACACCAACTTCTTTTAGTACAGGAAGCAAATTAGGAGTCCTTTGCAAAGAAGCCTTTGCTTCTTCAAGAAGATGCTCCATTGCAAGTCCTATTGATGGAATTGTTGAAGATGCCTTTTTTAAAGAATCACTTGATTCTCTAATTACTGTTAAAATAGTTCCTTCTACTGGTCTCATAACTGCTTTATAAGCCATATTACTTCCAGATTCCCAACAATCTGCAAGTTCAACAACATCTATTTGTTCTTTGCCTTCAAGTTTTTGAGCAAATCCTCTAAATATCTGTGACAAAATAACGCCAGAATTACCTCTTGCTCCCATCAATAATCCTCGAGAGAACAATTTAGCAACCTCACCTATTTTATCATTTCTAATATTCATTATTTCTTTAGCACCAGAAGTAATAGTCAAATTCATATTTGTTCCAGTATCACCATCGGGCACAGGAAAAACATTTAACGAATCTACTTCAGGATAATGATTAAAAAGATTGTTAGCTCCAGAAATAAGAATTGAGCGTAACACTTCACCATCTATTGTTTTGTTTTCAAAAGCTTTCATATTCACCCTCCAAAAGACCGGGTATTACAAAACCTTAGTGCCTTGAACATAAACATTCACAGCATTAAAGTTAAGATCCAAAGTTTTTTGTAACACGTAACGCACTTTCTTTTGAACCTCAGATACTACCTCTGTTATCTTTACACCATATGCACAGATTATGTACATATCAATTTCTATACCTTTGCTGGTTGAAACAGCAAAAACACCTTTTGAAAAACTATCATCTTTCAAAAGTTCAGCAATTCCATCTCTTATAGGTTTTTTGGATGCCATACCTAAAACACCATAGCACTCCATTGCAGCGTTTCCAGCAATAGCGGCAATAGCGTTCATAGAAATATCTACTCTACCACGTTTTAATCGACGTGAAACTCCCATTTAGGCACCCCTTTCTAATTTAGACTATTATAATTATATATTAATAGCCATTTTTTTCAAGTTTTTTTACTCAACAATGTATTAATATTATCATGTTTGCGCTTTTATTTAAAAACAAAAAGATTTTTGCTTGCTTTTATGCCTTTTCAATGTTAATATATTATGGCATTGAGTTTACAAATTCGAAATGGAGGGTTGAAAATGTCAAGAGTATGTGTTGTTACAGGCAAAGGACCAAGAAGTGGTAATAGACGTTCAAATTCACTAATTGCTACTCGCCGTAATTGGGGTGTTAACCTACAAAAAGTCAAAGTGGAGATTGATGGCAAAGTTCAAACAGTTAGAATTTCTGCTAGAGCTCTAAGAACCCTCAAAAAAGTAGATTAATTAACAAAGGAAGATTTGTAATCTTCCTTTTTATTTGCATTTAACAAGAATTACTTGACCATTTAATACTTCAATATAACCACTATCTTTAATCAACTCATTAGAAATACAATTCGTTGAATGAAGATTTATTTCATAATCTTTTAAAGGATAAGCAAAGGCATCAGAAACATTAATAATAGATGAATCTAAACAAAAAATAGAAAAATATTTGTAATCTTCTTTTTTTATGAGATGATTTCCTTTTTTAAGAAGTGTTATTTCATTTTTCTCATCAATTATTTTTATGTCTAAATTACTATATTTATTCAACAATAAAAAATGATTAAAGTAATGGTCACTTCTTTCTCCTTTTAGTGCTCCTACTATTGTAATTTTTGAATTAACTTCAAATATTTTTAAGGCTGCTTCTAAGTCTGT
Organism: Bacilli bacterium; assembly: GCA_041670825.1. Classification (GTDB taxonomy): domain Bacteria; phylum Bacillota_I; class Bacilli_A; order RFN20; family UBA1709; genus JAQUUH01. The sequence goes on from JBAXYK010000082.1 coordinate 3,399, forward strand.
TTCATCTTTATTTTTATCTAAGACAATACATTTTTTTGAGACTTTTTTTACTATTTCTAAATCAGCTTTCTCGATTGAATCAAAATCTCCAATAGCTAAATCAACTCTCACCTTATTTTGAAACAACTGATATGCCCCTAAATCAACACCAACTACATAATCAGATTCTTTTATATCCAAATCTTCATGATAATAATTAGTAACAATATAAATCATATCAGATACCCATCAATTTCTTGACTCTATCAGAAAAATCAGCTTTCCCATACAAATAACTACCAGCCACTAATATATCTGCACCAGCTTTACGACATTTTTGTGATGTGACATCATTAATTCCACCATCAACTTGGATTAAACAATTATATTTATTAGAGTCTACCATTGAGCGCAATGCCTCTATTTTACTTATGGAATTATCAATAAAACTTTGCCCGCCAAAGCCAGGCTCAACACTCATTATTAAAACTAAATCTAATAAACCTAAATATTTATAAATTGATTCTACTTTCGTATTAGGCTTAATGCTCATTCCTACTTTGCAATTATTGTTTTTTATCAAATTAATTACTTCTAGAATTTCTTCTTCACTATTTAATGCCTCAAAGTGGAAAGTCAACATGTCTGCTCCTGCAGTAATGAATTCTTTAGCATACTTTAAAGGATCAGATATCATGATATGGACATCCATAAATAGTTTGCTATAACTTTTTACTTGTTTTAATATTGAACTTCCAAAAGATATATTTGGAACAAAATGTCCATCCATTACATCAAAATGAAGCCATTTAGCCATTGATTTTTCAGTAATATCTAAATCGGTTTTAAAATTCAAAAAATTAGCAGATAATATTGAAGGCGCAATTATTATTTCTTTCACTAAAATCTCTCGTTTTTGTTTTTCAATTCTTCTAATAAAGACAAATATATATCATAGTGATCCTTACTTATAATACCACTTTTTATAGCGCTTTTTACAGCACAACCTTTTTC
>JBAXYK010000083.1:0-4228 GCA_041670825.1 Bacilli bacterium
GGCAGGAGTATTTTAAAGCCGACAAATAAGAATTTTTATACTTGTCAATTATATGCAAAAGGAGAGTATTGTTTAGAAAACAGAACATCTCTATCACATATGTTTTTAAAAAACTCTTCATTAATAGAAGGAACATATGAGTTTATAAATGATACAAGTGCTTGTATTGTCTTAGGTTTAGTGGTTGAAAGCATACTTTTACTAGGAGATACCATTAATCCGGATGAAAGAATTTTGTTTTTTGATGGTGTTATTAGTGCTTTAAAAACAAACAAAAACTACAAAACACTTTCTTTAATAATCTTAAAATATCTAATGGTTTATAGTGGAATAATTTTGGAAGCTGGTCATTGTGTTAAATGTGGTTCAAAACATGATATTGTCAGTGTAGACTATCAAGAAGGAGGATATGTTTGTAAAAATTGCAAAGGATTAATTGCAGTAAAACCTCCAGTATACTTACGTACATATCATTTTATTATCAAGGCAGATTTAGAAAATGCTAAGGATATTTCAGTTGATGATAGCACCTTTAAATTGTTAACTAGAGATTTTTTTAATTATTTGGAGGATAGCGCTGGATTGAAATTAAAATCAAGGAATTTAGTTTTTGAAATGCTTTAATACACTCATTGTGTGTTGACAATAGCAAAGCATTAATATATATTTTAATCTTGAATTGAGGTGTAAATAATGGAGAAGTATCCGTTTGAAAAAATTGTTAATCATGTAAGAAATAGTGGTTTTGTTTACCAAGGATCAGAAATATATGGTGGATTAGCTAATACTTGGGACTATGGTCCATTAGGTGTTGAGTTAAAGAATAATTTGAAAAAGGCTTGGTGGAAGAAATTTGTTCAAGAATCTCCAAACAATGTCGGACTGGATAGTGCTATTTTAATGAATCCAGAGGTTTGGGTAGCAAGTGGACATTTATCAACATTTACTGATCCGTTAATGGATTGTAAGCAATGTAAAACACGTCATAGAGCTGATAAATTAATTGAATCATTTGACAAGAGTCTTAATTGTGGCGGTTGGTCAGATGAAAAAATGATGAGTTACATTAAGGACAATAAAATTCCATGCCCAAATTGTGGGGCTCATGATTTTACTGATATTAGAAAATTTCAGATGATGTTTAAAACATTCCAAGGTGTCTTAGAAGATGAGAAAAGTACTATTTATTTAAGACCAGAAACCGCTCAAGGAATATTTGTTAATTTCAAAAATATTCAAAGAACTACAAGAAAAAAATTACCTTTTGGAGTTGCACAGATTGGTAAAAGTTTTAGAAATGAAATTACTCCAGGTAATTTTATATTTAGAATAAGAGAATTTGAACAAATGGAATTGGAATTCTTTTGTAAGCCAGGAACTGATATGGAATGGTATTCGTTTTGGAAAGATTATTGCTTAAAATGGCTTGCAGGGTTAAATATTAATTCTTCAAATTTAAGAATTAGAGAGCATGAAAAAGAGGAATTGTCTTTTTATTCTAAGGGAACAAGTGATATTGAGTATCAATATCCTTGGGGATATGATGAGCTTTGGGGAATTGCAGATAGAACAGATTATGATTTATCTTGTCATCAAAAGCATTCTAAAACTTCACTTGAATATTTGGATTCAGATACCAATGAAAAATATCTTCCATATTGTATTGAACCATCCTTAGGCGTTGATAGATTGTTTTTGGCTATCTTATGTGAGGCCTACAACGAAGAAGTAGTTAATGATTCAGATACTAGAATTGTCATGAAAATACATCCTTTTTTAGCTCCATATAAAATATGTGTAATGCCTTTATCAAAACAACTTGGAGATAAAGCAAAAGAAATTTATTTTGAATTATCAAAACATTTCATGTGCGAGTATGATGAATCTGGAAGTATTGGTAAAAGATATCGTAGACAAGATGCAATAGGCACACCACTATGTATTACTTTTGATTTTGATAGTGAAAGTGATAATAGTGTTACAATTAGAAATAGAGATACAATGCTTCAAGAAAGAGTAAATGTGAAAGATTTAGTAAACTATTGTTCTAAAATATTTGAATATTAGGAATGAGGTGATATTTTGACCAATTCAAAAATAGATTTTGATGAATTGAGAAAAAAAATAGATATTGTTAAGGTAATTGAACAGTATATTCCTTTAACAAAAAGAGGGAAAAATTACGTTGGATTATGTCCGTTTCATCAAGATTCAAATCCATCTTTGACTGTTTCTCCAGAAAAACAAATTTACAAATGTTTTGTTTGCAATGCAGCCGGTAATGTTTTTACTTTCGTAAAAGATAAGGAAAATATCCCTTTTCTTGATGCTGTTAAAAAAACTTGCGAATTAGCAGGAATTACCGATGAAAATTTGAGTAATATTGGTGAACACAAAAAAATAAGTACTGAAAATGATATGTTATATAAAGTTTTATCGGATGTAAATGATTATTATATCTATCAGCTTAAGACCTTAGATGGCAAGGAAGCATTAGAATATTTAGATAATAGAGGAATTAGTGAGAAAAATTGCTTAGATTACAAAATCGGATTTTCCAATAATGATGGCAAAAAAGTAATAAGTTATTTATTAGAAAAAGGACATTCACTTGATAATATAGTGCTTAGTGGAGTGGGACTTGAACATAATGGCGATGTATATGATAGAATGAGTGGCAGAGTCACATTTGCAATCACTGATGAGTTTAATAGAGTAGTTGGCTTTAGTGGCAGAAAAATTAATGATAGATTAGAGCAAAAATACATGAATACTCCAGAAACATTGATTTTTCACAAAGGAGAAATATTATATAATTTCTATAATTGTTCTAAAACATGTCATAGGGAGGGATATCTATATGTAGTCGAGGGATTTATGGATGCCTTAGCACTAATGAGATGTGGATACGAAAATGTTGTTGCAACAATGGGAACAGCGTTGACATTAAAAAATGTTAATAAATTGAAATCTCTTAATTGTGAGGTTCGACTTATGCTTGATAGTGATAGCGCAGGTCAAAAAGCAATTTATGATGCTTTATCTTTAATTGCAAATAATATTCGAAAAGTTAAAGTAGTTGAAAAATTTGAAAGTGTAAAAGATGTTGATGAATTATTAGCAACTTATGGTATTGATGAGTTAAAGAAAAAAATCAATTTATTGAAGAATAATTTAGATTTTAGAATAGATTATTTGAGTGGTAAATACAATTTAGATAATTATGATGATAGAAAAATTTTTGCAATAGAGGCTGCAAAATTGTTGAATAGTACACAAATGGATGATATAGATATTGATCATTATCTTAAAATCATCGAAGAAAAGTCGAAAATTAGTAGAAATTCAATTATTAAATACGTGGGCCTTGGTAAAAAAGAGCAACAATTTGATTTTTCTAAATATAAGATTATGAATAACAAGCAAAAAAAATACATAGATAAATATGATGCAGCTGAGCGCCAAATCATTAATATGGCATATAAAGATCCTTTTACTGCAATGAAGCTTACAACATATAATTTCTCAATGTATAACGAGATAAATCGCAGAATATTTTCCTATATTATGGATTATTACGATAACAACGGAGTGGATAGTATTGGAGATTCAGTAGTTGCAGATATAATATCTGAAATGCCAGATGATATTAAAAATGAATTTTTAGCAATAATTGATGATGAATACCCACCAGAAGAGCTAGAAAATTTGATTAAAATTATAAAGGATGATCGTGCAGCTAAAATTAATGTTGATAAACTTAAAGAACAAATGAATGATTTAACAAATCCAATTGAGATGGCAAAATTAGCAAAAGAAAAGATTTTAAAAGAAGGAATACTATTTAATAATCAAAAAAGAAGCAAAAAGAAGTAAGGAGTGAATTAAAATGAGAGATTCAAAAAAAATTGATATTGATACTAAAGAATCCTTGGAAGAAGTTAAAAAAAGATTCGAAAAAATGGGCAAATCTACTGGTGAGATTTACATTAGTGATTTATTTGAAGCCGTGGCCCATTTAGATTTAACTGATGAAGAAAACGAGAAATTGTTGGATTTCTTTAGAAATCAAAAAATTAATTTGGTTGCAGATGAAGAAGAGGAAGATGCTAATTTGGATGATATAGATCCAGAGAAGATTAAAATTGATGATAAAGAAATGATTGATGAAGAAATAGAAGAATTTGAAGGACCAGAAGAAGAAGATATTGAAGAAATATTTTCTGTA
>JBAXYK010000084.1:0-4219 GCA_041670825.1 Bacilli bacterium
AAAATCTTTATTGTCATATCCAAATTTTCCATAATAATATAATATCTTTAATTTCACAAAATTTTCAAGCAATTCTCGAGATATTTCCAATAAACTATTCTTTAAATCATTTCTATCTAAATAAATGTTATTCCCATCAAAAAAAGATTTATTATCATAAATAATATAATAGCTGACACCAATCAAGTTAATAATTGAACCTTCACTAAGATTAATATTATGAACTCTATCTTCATCTTTTTTAATTAATTCCAAAATTCTATTATTTTTTTCTTTAAATAAATCATTAATATTTCTTAAATTGGTGCCACATGGAGCAGAAATCAAAAAATCTCCATTTTTATAACGAATATATATCCTTTTTATTCTTTTATAATTAATGAAGCAATTGTATTCAATATCATTAAGACGAATTTTTGAATTAAGCATAGAATCACCAAAAATATTATACAATATATCCGTAATATTACAAAATAATTATATAAGATTAATACAAAGAAACATGGAAAATCTATTTATTATAATTTTCCTATTTTTTATCCATTAATTCTAATAAATCACGTTTTCTGCCAGCAATTAACAAGTGTTCATCTCCAGTAAAAATATGATCAGCACTGGTAACTGGTATAACATCATTTTTAACTTTTCTACCAATGACATTTATATTGTGACGCGAGCGAATATCTAGTTCTTTTAAAGTTTTCCCTATCCAGTTTTCAGGTATTTTAATCTCAAATATTGCATACTCTGGAGTCAATTCTATATAATCAAAAGCATTTTTAGCACTATATTTTATTGCAGTTCTTTGTGCCATATCTCTTTCGGGATAAATAACATCATCGGCTCCTATTTTTAGTAAAAATTTTGCATGAATATCTCTATTGGTTTTTGAAATAACCATTTGTGCACCCATTTCTTTTAATAATGAGGTTATTTCTAGTGAAGATTGAAAATCATCACTAATGCACACAAAGCAGACATCAAAATTAGAAACTCCAAGACTTTGAAGAACATCTTTCTCCATACAATCTCCTATTTGAGCTCTCGTAACTAAAGATGCTATTTCAGTAACTGAATCCTCATCTTTATCTACTACCATTACTTCATTTCCTAATTCCATTAATTTTAAAGCCAAATGTTTACCAAAACGACCTAGACCAATAACTAACATTGATTGCATACTTTTCTCCTCCTTTATCCAATAATAACTTTATCTACTGGATTTCGTAATAATGTTTTTCTTCTATTTTTTGCCACTGCAATTATTAACGTTAAACTACTTATTCTACCAGAATACATTAATATGATTATAACTACTTTAGAAACAATACCTAAACTAGAGGTAATTCCCATAGATAATCCTACTGTTCCTAATGCTGAAAATACCTCAAAGAATACATCTTTCAAAGGGAATAATTCAACTGAAGAAATTATTGCTACTCCACACATTGCTAAAACAAAGTAAAATACTGTGCTTGTAAAAGCTCTTCTCACAATTTGAGGCTCAATTCTTCTTTGGAAAACATCAACATCTTCTTTTCCTCTCATATATGAAATAACGGCAAGAATCATAACTGCAAAGGTACTAATTTTAATACCACCAGCAGCAGATCCAGGACCAGCACCTATAAACATTAAGATAATTGTTAACAGTGTCCCTGTATTAGAAAGCGTTGAAACATTTATAGTATTAAAACCGGCAGTACGTGAAGTTATTGCTTGGAAAAAAGAAGCCAATACCTTATTTGAAGAACTCATTCCTATCATCGAAGCATTACCTTCAGTTATTAGAAATACCATCGCAGAGCCAATTATCAATATAAACGTTGTCGATAATATAACCTTTGTATGTAATGAATACTTTCGCCATCTTAAACCATTACTAATAATATCATTCCAAACAATAAAACCAATACCTCCAACAACAATTAAAATCATAATAACAACATTAACCAAAACATCACCTGCAAATGGAGCTAGTGATGAGTATGGTCCCAAGACTCCCATCAAATCAAATCCAGCATTGCAAAAAGCTGAAATTGAATGGAAGACTGAATACCATATTCCTGGCCAAAAGCCAAAATATGGACAAAAACGTATTGCTAATAAAATCATTCCACCTAGTTCAAATATTAATGTTCCTATCAATATTCTTCTAACAAGTTTTATAATCCCTCCTATTTTCAAGGAACTAAAAGAATTTGTTAGAAATGTTCTTTCTCTAAGACCTATCCTTTTTTTCAAGGCAAAGGAAAATAAAACCGCAAATGTCATAAATCCTAACCCACCAATTTGTATAAGTATCAAAATGACTATTTGACCAAAGATAGTGAATTGGCTCCAGGTATCAAATACAACTAAACCTGTTACACATGTAGCGGATGTAGATGTAAACAATGCATTAAGGAAAGATATGCTATCGCCACTCTTATTAGAAATTGGTAACATTAATAATAATGTGCCAATTAGTATTATGAGCGCAAACCCTAAAGCTATTGCTTGTGCTGCCGACATCCTTTTAGTAGACATTAATATTCAACCAGCCTTTCAATATTACAAAAAAATTATCTATACAAATATGACTTTTCATAAATAAATGAGAGTTTTTCTGTTTTAGTAGGAAACAATACTTAGGCTATCAAAACAATTGAGAAATTGTTTTAAATCAATAGCTAGTTGTAAAAAGAGGTTTTTATGCTATTAATCAAATTGTGACTTTGTCGATACTCACAATAATGAAACAGCAAAAATGATACTAAATATCATTAACCAACTAACAATATAAGATTGTTAGTTATAATATTTTATTATCCCACTACAATGTATATAATAGAACAAAAAGCACAAAAAATGAACTCTTTTTTAAAAAAGGTAGTAATACTATGGTAATAAATATTGCATTTTTTGTATAAAGACATCGCATAAATACTACTAGAAATCAAGATATTAAACACATATTAATAAATGCAAGTTCTAGATTTACTCCCACTCAATTGTTGAAGGTGGTTTGGATGTTATATCAAAAACAACTCTATTTACTTCCTTAATTTCATTTACTATTCTTCTGCTTATAACATCCAGAACATCATATGGTATTCTAGCCCAATCAGCTGTCATACCATCTACCGATGTTACTGCTCTTATTGCCAATACATATGAATATGTCCTTTGATCTCCCATAACTCCAACACTTTTCATGTTTGATAATACAGTAAAATATTGCCAAATATCATTTTCAAGATGGGCATTAATTATTTCCTGCCTAAGTATGTAATCAGAATCTTGAACTATTTTTATTTTTTCTTCAGTAATTTCACCAATGATTCTTATTCCAAGTCCAGGTCCTGGAAAAGGTTGTCTATTAATAATTTCTTTAGGTATTCCAAGTTCAATTCCTACTTTTCTGACTTCATCTTTAAAAAGTGTTTTTAAAGGCTCAATAAGCTTGAAATTAAGGTCTTTGGGTAGTCCCCCTACATTATGGTGAGACTTAATGGTTTGTGCTGTCAAAGTCCCGGATTCGATGATATCTGTATAAAGGGTTCCTTGCGCTAGATAAGAAAAAGTACCTAACTTCTGAGATTCTTCATGGAAAACATCAATAAACATCTTACCAATTATTTTTCTTTTTTGCTCTGGTTCAATAATTCCCTTAAGAGCTTCCAAAAATCTTTTTTTAGCATTAATTACTATGATATTCAAATTGAATTTATTTTTAAAGGTATCTACTACCTCTTCAACTTCATTTTTTCTTAATAATCCATGATCAATAAACATGCATGTTAACTTACTACCAATTGCTCTTTCAATTAATACTGCACTAACTGCACTATCAACACCACCACTTAGTCCTAATAAAACATTATCATCATTGATAGTATTCTTAATTTGTATAATTGAATCAGCAATAAATTTTTCCATTGTCCAATTTCCCTTTGCATTGCAAATACTAAAAACAAAATTTCTAATAATTGTTAATCCATTGATAGTATTTGTCACTTCAGGATGAAATTGAACACCATAGAATTTGTGTTCAATATTCTCACATGCGGAATTTTTGCAGGACTCATTCTTAGCAATGTTAGTAAAATTCTTTCCTAATTCAATTACTTCATCTCCATGTGACATCCATACTTGTTGATTCTCATCTAATCCTTTAAATAATAGTGATTTATTATCTACTTTTACATATGATTTACCATATTCTCGGATATTGCTT
>JBAXYK010000085.1:0-4179 GCA_041670825.1 Bacilli bacterium
CTGATTTCTACAATCTTATATATTTAACAAAAAAATATGTTTGCAAATAAATTTTCAATTATGAAAAACCTGAAAGCGTTTACACCTCTTTTTCGACATTTTTGACCTTATTATTTATTGACTTGAATAAAACCATGATATATATTTAAGTAAACTTTAATAGACATCTCGACAAAGTCTTTATAAAGTAGAATTTTATTGCAAAAGGGGGAAAAACTATGCAAAAGAAAACATTAGGAATGTTATCTGGATTAGCAGCTCTAGCACTAGTTGTTAGTGGATGTGGCGGAACTTCAACAAGTTCTTCATCTTCATCATCAAGTAGTTCAAGCTCTACATCCTCATCATCTTCAACTGTTGAGACTCCATATGGTTCAGAAAATCTATTGAACCAAAAGGTAGCAAAAGACATCGCTATACCTTCAGGATTCAACCTAGTTGATAGTTATGTTTCTACATTCACTGCAGACCTATACACATTTGACTATTTAATGACTCACTACGCAGCTGACTCAGAACACTTAGTTAACTTTGTTGATGGTTTAGTCGAATTCGACGAATTTGGAGTTTTAAGAGGAGCTATGGCAGAAGCTGTTTATGCAAACGCTGATATGTCAGAATTCACATTCAAACTCAAAAAAGGAATGAAATGGTCTACTTCAGATGGAAGTGTCTATCCAGAAGGAGTTACTGCTCATGACTTTGTAACAGGTCTACAACACTTATTAGACGCTGAAGGCGGTCTAGAATATATTGTTTATCCTGTAAAGAACGTTCAAGCTTATTTAGCTGGTGAAGTTCCATTCTCACAAGTTGGAGTTAAAGCTATTGATGACTATACTCTAGTATATACTCTAGAAGCATCAACTCCTTACTTCCTAACAACTATGGAATATAACCCATATATGCCTTTGAATAAAGATTTCTTTGTTTCAAAAGGCTGTGCTCTTGGAAGAGATGAATATGCTGCTTCACAAGCTTCATGTAAATTTGGTGTTGTTGGTGATCCAAGTTCACTTCTTTACAATGGCGCTTACTTACTAAGCGAGTATATTTCTGGTTCTATTATCTCTTATGCAAAGAATCCAAATTACTGGGATGCTGCTAATGTAGTAACAAGTAATATTAAATTCTTATACGAAGATGGATCTAACCCAGATGCTATGTTATCATCATTTATAAATGGTTCATACTCAGCAATTGGCGTTAGCAATACAATTCTTGAAAGAGCAAGACAGGAGTTAGGTGCAAATCTATATACTGCTGATACTAACTCTACTACTTTCTATGGAACATGGAACTTAAATAGAAAAACATATGCTGTTGGTTCTGTAGTTTCTAAGAAAACAGAAGCTCAAAAAGCCGATACAAAAAAAGCTGTTTTGAGTAAAAACTTCAGAAAAGCTATTAATGCTGCTTTTGATCAAGCTTCATATAATGCTGTTTCTGTTGGTCAAGATTTAAAACTAAATAACTTAAGAAATACTGTTACTGCTCCTGAATTTGTTTCTTTGCCTGCTGCCTTTGGCGGATATGCTGGTGGAGCAACTTATGGCGAAGTTGTTGAAGCAGAAATCAAGAAATTAGATTCTTCTTGGAATGGCTCAACAGATGATAAAGTTAATGGTTGGTATGATGCAACTGGTGCAAAAGCTTATGCTGCTGCTGCAAAAACTGAGTTATTAGCTCAAGGCGTTACATTCCCGGTCGTTATTGATGTAGTTTATTATGGCGCTAGTCCAACCCAAACTGGTCAAGCTAACTCCTTCAAACAAAGTATTGAAGCTACTTTAGGTACAGACTTTGTTAGAGTTGACTTGCTATCTGCAGCAACTACAAATGATTACTACAACTCAGGCTACCGTGCCGCTACTGGCGCTGATGCTAACTACGATTTCTTCTATGGCTCAGGTTGGGGACCAGATTATGGTGATCCTCTAACATATGTTAATATCTTTGGATGGAATCAAGATATGATGACAGTCATTGGTATGATAGATAGTGCTGAATGCGAAGCTATTTACAATGACGAATTAGGACAATTTGATGCTCTATTGCAACAAGCAAAAGCTGTCCAAGAAACAGCAGAACGTTATGTTCTATTTGCAAAAGCTGAAGCTGCCTTACTAGAGTCAGGAGTCGTTGTTCCAACAACAACTCAAGGCGGTAACTACGCTCTATCACGTGTTACTCCTCGTACAATGCCTTATACATTCTTTGGTACTGATAATGAGAAGTTCAAACACATTTTAGTTACAGATAAAATCTGGACTAAAGCTCAAAGAGATGCTTACCAAGTTGAATGGGCTGCTGAAAGAGCAAGATTATTAGCTTAAAATGTTATTAGTTTTTGGGATTGTCAAATTCTAATTAAAGGTTAATATAAAAGGATTAGGTGTGTCCTAATCCTTTTATACCTATTATAAATGGGTCAGGAAGGAGTTGGTTGTAAATGCGTAAATATATTATTAATCGAATTATACGTTCTATAATTTCTTTAATCGCTGTTGTTGCAATCGTATTTGTATTAATATATTCGTTAATCCCTAGAGAAAACATTTTTAATAATGATACTGCCATCACCAAATATCAAGGTGATAACAAAATAAACTATATATACACAAATTATGAAAGATATGGTTATCTAGACTATGTAACACTTTCAGAATATTGTGTTGCTACATATCCCGATATTGAAAGTACCGAATATTTCCAATGTAATAAAGGGGTAGAAACAAATGTTGAAATATCAAGATTTATCGAACACTATGAGTCTCTTGGTTATACCACTGAAATGCGTAGTGATGGTAAACCTTTTGCGTATAAAGACATAAATCCTATCAAAATGATGCTAATTTGGTTCAAAAATTTGTTCATTGTGGATAATCCTAATAGTATTCAAAGTGATTTAATTGATGAAGATCAAAGAGGTATCTATTTTGGAAAGGATTGGAGTGGCAATGTAGCGATAATGTGTAATGGTTGCACTAATAAATATCAACTGTATTTTGATGGGTCATTTCCTTTTATTCATCAAAATTGGATTAAACTGAATTTGGGTACTTCTTTCCCTACATATTCTGGTAAATCCATCGTTAGTGTAATTGGCACATCTCAAGGTGCAGAAGTAATGAAAACTGTTACATTCCCTACTGGTGTTGTTGCTGATTCAGCAATACAAGAACACTCATGTCAATTTAAAGATTATTTAAATGCCTTAGAAAAACAACGTTTTACAGACTATTATGCCGATTGTACGACTTATAAGAGTGACTGGTCAATGATTGGAACATCATTCTTAATCGGTATATTCTCAATTATAATTGCATATTTTGTTGGTATACCTATTGGTATGCTAATGGCAAGAAATAAGAATAAAGCAATAGATAAAATTGGAATGGCTTATATTATATTCATTATTTCCGTTCCATCACTTGCATATATCTTTATGTTTAGTAGACTTGGGGCTGCAATTGGATTACCAATTAAATTCCCAATGTTAGGTGCCCATAATGTATATTCATATATACTACCTATTGTCTCTTTAGCTTTACCTAGTATATCTGGACTCATGATGTGGGTTAGACGTTATATGATTGATCAGTCTCTTAGTGATTATGTAAAATTCGCTCGTTCTAAGGGCTTATCAGAAAACGAAATATTCTATAAACATATTATGAGAAACGCAATAATCCCTATTGCTCATAGTATTCCACTAAATATTGTTGGTACTCTTGTTGGAGCCATTATTACTGAAAGAGTTTACGCTGTGCCTGGAATGGGCAAAATGTTAACTGACTCAATTAATAATTACAACAACGCAATGATTGTTGCTTTAACATTCATTTACACAGCACTATCAATATTAGGACTATTACTTGGTGATATTCTAATCTCAATGATTGATCCAAGAATTTCATTTGAAGGCGAAGGGGGGAGAAAATAATGGCAGAAAAAAAGAATAAAGATGATCTATTTGTCCTTGCTGACAATAAATCAAATGATGCTGAAAAAATATATGCTCCAAATTATTCATATTGGCGTTCTGTTGTTCGTTCTTTCTTCTCAAAAAAGACTAACTATGTAGCCTTAGGAATTTTGATAATTATACTATTATTATCATTTATAAATCCTTTAGTTTCTGGCTACACTACTGATGCTCCAAATATTAATAACGGA
>JBAXYK010000086.1:0-4159 GCA_041670825.1 Bacilli bacterium
AAAGTAAAAAGTCTTGATGCCAATGTAATAGAGGCTGCTCAGGATTTGGGGGCAACACCATGGCAAGCAATTTGGAAAATATTGGTTCCTCAGATAAAAGGAGCAGTTCTAGCTGCAATGGCAATTGCATTTACAATGTCATTCGATGATTTCATTATTTCTTATTTCACTTCTGGTGGAGTAAAAAATATATCTATTTATTTATATACTACGAAAAGACGAGATCCTTCGATAAATGCTTTATCGACAATAATCACAGTTTTCATAAGTATAATTGTTATGTACAATTTTCTTAAAAAAACTGATGAAGAAAAAAAACTTAAAAGAAACGGGAGGAAATTAAAATGAAGGGTTTAAAAAAAGTTTTAGTATTTACTGCTTTAGTTAGTTTAGCAGTACCAGCAGCTTCAAGTTGTGGGGTTGCAAAGGTTGTCAAATGTATTGGCAAAGAAAAACTTGATGTTTTTAACTGGGGTTCTTACATTGACCCAGCAGTTATAGAAGCATTTGAAGCAGAAAACGATGTTTGTGTTAATTATTCAACATTTGATTCTAATGAAACTGCAGTAGAGAAATTAAAGAAAAATGAAGTTTATGATGTAATATTTCCATCAGAATATGCAATAGAGCAATTAATTAGTGAAGACTTAATAGCCACAATTGATTGGAGTAAAATAACTTCTGTATCTAATAGTTTAGATGAAGAAGTTGATGGCACTAATCATTTGGTAAGTGGATTAAAAGGAATGATTAATTCATTAAAAAATGCTAACTCTTCAGTTGATTTCTTGAATTATACAGTACCATATTTCTGGGGAACTGTAGGAATCGTTTATGATACAACTGTTGTTCCTTTGTCCCAAATAGAAGAAAAGCAATGGGATATTTTGAAGGATAACACATATACAGTAGGATATTATAATTCATCTAGAGATGGTTTTATGATTCCTTTAAAAGAACTTGGATATTCTGTTAATACAACAAATTCCAGTGAAGTTGATGATGCAAAAGCATGGTTGATTGATCAAAAGAAAGCACTAGGAAGTAAGTTATCGTATGTTGGTGATGATGTAATAGAAGACATGGCTTCTGAAAGCAATAGATATGATATGGCAGTTGTTTATTCAGGTGACGCAACTTATATGATGCAAGAAAATGAAAAATTAAGTTATTATAAGCCAACTATCGGAACAAATGTTTGGTTTGATGGTATGGTTATTCATAAGGAAGCAAAAAATGTTGAACTAGCATATAAGTTTATAAATTTCATGATGGAAGATGAAAATGCTGAGGCAAATTCTTTATATGTTGGTTATAGTTCAGTAAAAGCAAATATCTATGAAAAACTACTTAATGGTGATTTTGTAGATCAAAGTGCTTCTTATGAGATAACTTTTGATAAAGAAAAAGACGAAATGTTTAGATATAATCCAACATCTAAGAAATTGATTGATGATGCTTGGGCAGATGTTAAATTAGCATAATGATTTATTAATTGGTGGGGAAAAACATTCCCACCAATTAATGTTTATAAATAAAGATAAAAATGTATTTTTTCTTTGCTATTAATATTGAAATAGTTTGTAGTATTTGCTATAATAACTAAGCGCTGTGGTTCCATAGCCAAGTGGTAAGGCAAGTGACTGCAACTCACTGAGCGTCGGTTCAACTCCGTCTGGAACCTCCAAAATGCTTAACAGGCTCTAAAACCATGGAAAGTTTAAAATAGTGTTGATTTTATGGTGGGTATTTGATACACTATTCTAGCACGCGCCCATAGCTCAATTGGATAGAGCGTTAGACTACGGATCTAAAGGTTGTGGGTTCGATTCCTGTTGGGCGCGCCATTAGACGGGATGTAGCACAGCTTGGTAGTGCATCTGGTTTGGGACCAGAGGGTCGCAGGTTCGAATCCTGTCATCCCGACCATTATATTTGCATTTTAGTTATAAACTTGGGGTCTTAGCTCAGCTGGGAGAGCGCCTGCCTTGCACGCAGGAGGTCAGGGGTTCGATCCCCCTAGGCTCCACCATTATTTTAATTAATGGCGGCGTGGCTCAGTTGGCTAGAGCATTCGGTTCATACCCGACAGGTCGGGGGTTCAAATCCCTCCGCCGCTACCACTTTAAAAAGTGCGGACCCTTAGCTCAATGGTTAGAGCTACCGGCTCATAACCGGTCGGCTGTAGGTTCGAGTCCTACAGGGTCCACCACATCTATTTTTTGGAGGCGTACCCAAGCGGTTGAAGGGATCGGTCTTGAAAACCGACAGTAGGCGCGAGTCTAGCAAGAGTTCGAATCTCTTCGCCTCCGCCATTCATTTATAAAAAAGAATAGTCGTATTAAATATCGCGGGGTAGAGCAGTCTGGTAGCTCGTCGGGCTCATAACCCGGAGGTCGTAGGTTCAAATCCTTCCCCCGCAACCAATTTTTAAACAAGGTCTCGTGGTGTAGCGGTTTAACATGTCTCCCTGTCACGGAGAAGACCGCGGGTTCGATTCCCGTCGAGACCGCCACTTGATTTTATTGGCTCGGTAGCTCAGTTGGTAGAGCAAAGGACTGAAAATCCTTGTGTCGCCGGTTCGATTCCGGCCTGCGCCACCACTTATATAAAAAAGAGTTCATTGCGAACTCTTTTTAATTTATATTTTATTAGTATTTTAATTTAAGCTATTTGTGTTCTTGAGATTAATTCTTCATAGATATCGTTAACTTTTGTCAGCTTTTTAGATGCAAAGTATGAAATAGCAAGAACAATTATTACTGGAACTACAACTATTGAAAAATTACTTAGTCCAGCATAAGATATGGCAACGGTCATTCCAGTAAGTGGAGATCTTGTTATTATTGGCATCATGGAGAATGTTGATACTAATACTATTAGCGGATAATGCTCTACTGGTAAATTAAACCAAATTGTGGAAAGATTACAAATAAGAATACCAGTCAAGGCTCCAAATGTAATCATTGGAACAATAAATCCTCCACTGGCATTAGAATTTGCACTTGTTATTGTATAGAAGAACCTAAAGGCTAAAATCAAGATTATTAAGATTATAGAGTCGTAATTCATAATATTATTAATAATTGCAGATCCAGCTCCACGATATTCAGTAAGAAAAACTGAAACTAAAGCAGCTATTGCAAACATTATAAATATTCTATTTCTTACAATGATATTATTCTTGTTTTTAGAGAAGAATTCTTTAATCTTAACAACACATATTGTAAATAGTGTACCCACAATAATATTAACAATTATTATACCAACAAAAACATAATAGTACTTAAAAGGTAGTCCGATATTTATGTTGAAAGATAAGAATTTATTAGGAGTTATAAGATGAACAATAAGGAAAGCTATGACAACAGTGTATAAAGCTTTTAGTATTAATTTATAATTGAATTTGTGAAGTGCCTCTTCAAATATATAAATAAATCCAGCAAAAGGAGAAAGGAAAGCACAACCAAATCCAGCACCACAAGAAATACCTACCAAGTCTTTGTCATCTTTTTTAAAAAGTTTATTAACAGCAAGGCCAACACAACCTCCCATGTATACAGAAGGTCCTTCACTACCAATACCAACACCAGTCATAAATGAGAATAATGAGTTTATAAACATGGAAATTATGCTTCTTATTGGACGTATTGATTTGTTTTTGCCTTTTATAGCAAGTTCCATCATTGGAACTCCACCACCAGCAATATTTTTATCTATTGTAGTTAATACTCTTGCAAAATAGGCAAGAAAAAGTGCGCCAATAATAGCGACTATTACACAATCGTAATCAGGCAAACAAATTATTTTATTAGAAAATTTAACAGCAATTCCAGCCACTAATTGATATACACCTATTAAAGAGCCAATCAAAACTCCTAACAATGTATATTTAGCGAGTCCATTCCAAAAAGATTTCATCACAATTCCCCTTAATTTTTATTACCATAATACTATCACAATTATTATTATTTTGTATACCCTTTTTAAGCATCTATAACAAAAATTAATATGAATACTAATTCATATATTGTTTAGTTGTGACTATTTAAATAAATGATTATATTGTTTGAAAAAAACTTTAATTTTGTATATACTCTTACATTGTAATGGAGTGATAAAATGCAGGTAGCTTTAATATCTTTGGGGTGTGCAAAAA
>JBAXYK010000087.1:0-4126 GCA_041670825.1 Bacilli bacterium
ACTTGCTTTAATAGCTGTCCTTTAAAAATGAAAAAAGTTCATCATTTAATTGATGAACAATAACAAATCTAAAAAGATTGTTGATTCATCATAGTCCCCGGTTTACGGCTAGGGGTAGAAACTGTCTTCCATATTAAGACGATATATGACAACTATTAACGTAAAGATTATATCTTATGGCATTTTTTTAGTCAATTGATTATTGAAAAAAATAAACTTTTTACATTTTTATAGAAGCGGAGCAAACAAACGTAATAGTGCTCTAGCAATTCTTACAAAGACATTTGCTTTTAACATATCACTTGATAATTCTTGACAATCATTTAATGTATCTAAATAATCTTTTTTCAGTTCATTTGCTAATTTTTTATCCCTTATCAAAGTACCACATTCAAAATGTAAATATAAGGAACGATAGTCCAGATTTGCTGTACCTACAATACTATAAATATCATCGCTAACAAAAGATTTTGCATGTAGAAAACCTTTATTATATGAATAAATTTTTACCTTTTCTTTTACTAATTCGTGAGCAAAAGCTTTAGTCAACATGAATATTGTCTTTTTATCTGGAGTACCTGGTATAGCAATTCTTACATCAACACCTGATTTTGCTGCTTTTACTAAAGAATTAAAAAGTATACTATCAATTATTAGATATGGGGTATTGATATATACATAACTCTTGGCATTATCAATAATATTCAAAAATATATTTTCCATTAAATTTTCATCATCTTTAGGGGTATCACTAAAAAATATTGAATAAGCCGTAGAATTATTATTATCAACATAATTATCAATATTATAAAAGTATTTATTATATTCTAATATCTTATCATTACTTTTTGCTTGCATGTTCCATGTCTGAATAAAGGTCAATATGTAGTTATAGACACCTTTTCCCTTAATTAGTACTCCTGTGTCTTTCCAATGACCAAATCTATCAACTCTATTTATATACTCATCTGCAATATTAATTCCACCAGTGAAAGCTACTTTACCATCTATTACACATATTTTCCTGTGGTTTCGATTATTCATTTGAACATCAATAAAAGGTCTATAAGGACTAAAAGCTAAAGTTTTGATTCCCATTAATGACAATTCTTTATAATAGTTCTCCTTTATATCAAACATACTACCAACATCATCATAAAGAAATCTTACCTCTACTCCTTCTTTAACTTTCTGTTTTAATACTTCTAAAATGCTATCCCACATGTAACCTTCTTTTAAAATAAAATATTCAAGAAATATGTACTCTTTTGCTTCTTTTAAATTTTTAACTAATGAATCAAAATATTCTTCACCAACTTTAAAGTATTCAATATAATCTCCATAACTAATTTTGGTGTTACATATGTTATACACATAATCTGCTACTTGAGAGAAAAATTTATCTTCTTTTTTAATCTTATTAATTACTACTTCATCTTGTATCAAAAGATTCTTAACATCTTGATATGCTTTATCATATTCTTTTGCTTTTCTTTTACCAAATCTTTTTTTACCAAGCATAAAATACAATGGAACTCCAAATATTGGGAAAATTAAGATTGGAGTTATCCAAGCAATTTTATACTCTGGAATCATGTTTGTATTGACAATATATATTACAGTAATGACAGCAACTACTAATGTAGAATAATAAAAATAGACTGATGACTCATTGAATATGTATACAAAAATTGCTATCAGTGCAAACTGCAAAATTATCATAAGCGAGTAAAGAAAAAATTTACTACGCAAAAAATTAAATATCTTTCTCATTCTAAAGCCCCTTTAATGATTTAATAATAACATAATTATTATTAATGTGGAACATTACCTTTTTTAATATCAAATGCTTTTTTAATTATCTTATGATAAACAACAAGCATATCTTCTTCACTCACTAAATCATCTAAATCACGAACATTTAACCATTTGACTGCACTATTTTCATCCTCTTTAACTTTTAAACTTTGATTTTCATCTACTATTAACAAATATGCTATTGAAAGATGAAGGTGACAAGAAACATATTTACCTTTCTTGTAATGGGAAGGAACTGGCAAAATATCTACTGAAATAATTTTTGAAGTAAGAGGAATGGCCTCATTTATTCCTGTTTCTTCTTTTGCCTCTTTTATTGCAACACTTAGTAA
Source organism: Bacilli bacterium (assembly GCA_041670825.1). GTDB lineage: Bacteria > Bacillota_I > Bacilli_A > RFN20 > UBA1709 > JAQUUH01. Next base: position 2,151 of record JBAXYK010000087.1, read on the forward strand.
ATCACTATCACCATCTGCGTGTCCACCTGTCCAACTCCAAGATTTATATATATTATGATAAGCCATCAATACCTTATCCAAATCCTTATTCATAATAAATCCCGAACTTGTTATATGTGCTATTTCATTTTCTCTTAGTAAAACATTGTTATTTTTCTTAATATAATCAAGAATAATTTTTTTATCACTTCTTTCTTGATCATCAATTGGCTCAAAATTTTCGATATCATAAATTAATTTTTCCATAAGAATACCTCAATTATTTATTATAATGCAGATGCTAGATTTACTCTATTACATTTTAGATATATAATAATTATATTCGTTTGGAGGTATTTTTATGTTAAAACAAATCGAAAAATTACAATCTTTAATGAAAGAAAATAATATTGCTATTTATATATTACCAACTAGTGATTATCATTCTTCAGAATATATCGGAGACTATTTTAAATGTCGGGAATTTATGTCAAATTTTACAGGATCAAATGGTACTCTTGTAGTTTGTCTAGAGTCTGCATATCTATTTACTGACGGAAGATATTTTATTCAAGCAGAGCATGAACTTAAAAACACTGGAATAACTCTTATGAAAATGGGAGAAATAGGTATCCCAACCCTTGAAGAATTCGTCGAAAATAAATTAAATTATAATGAAAATATTGGATTTGATGGAAGAGTAATCACTACTTCTCAAGCCAAAGAATTTGAAAAAATAGTCAGCCGTAAAAATGGGTCATTAATATTCGATAATGATTTAGTTGATAAGGTCTGGAAAAATAGACCGGATTTATCTAAAAAGAAAGTTTTCCCTCTAGATATTGTTTATAGTGGAAAATCTACAAAAGATAAGATTAAAGAAATTTGCTTAGAATTAGAAAAAAAAGGGGCAAAGAGTAATTTAATTACATCATTAGATGATATAGCATGGATATTGAATCTTCGTGGAGATGACATAACATTTAATCCTGTATTTCTTTCTTACTTAATAATAAATACATCTAGCAAGCATCACTTATTTGTTGATAAAAACAAATTAAATGATGAAATTATTAAAATTCTTGAAAAAGATGACATTATTATTCATGAATATGATGAGATCCTAGATTTTGTAAAATGTATAAAAGACCCAATCTTAATTGATCCTAATAAGGTAAATTATACATTGTATAAAAACCTTAATACAAAAATAATCAAAAATGATAACCCTTCATTACTGCTTAAAGCCATTAAAAATGATGTGGAGATTAAGAATTTAAAACAGGCACACTTGTTTGATGGAATAGCATTGACAAAATTTATGTATTGGTTAAAAAAATCAATCGGAAAAGTAGAAATGGATGAGATTAGTGTTGCAGATAAGTTGTTAGAATTTAGAAAATTAAATCCTCATTTTATCGAGCCGAGTTTTAATACAATTTGTGCTTATAATGCTAATGCTGCCATGATGCATTATAGTGCTACAAATGATTCTTATTCTAAAATAGAAAAAGAAGGGATGTTATTAATTGATTCTGGTGGACAATATTATGAAGGAACTACTGATGTTACAAGAACATTCATTCTCGGACCCGTTTCTAATGAATTCAAAATTCATTTCACTACAATATTACAATCAGTATTAAACCTAGCATCTGCAAAATTTTTATATGGTGTTAGAGGTACTAATCTTGATATTTTAGCAAGAGGTCCAATTTGGGATTTAATGATTGATTATAAATGTGGAACAGGTCATGGTGTTGGATACTTACTAAATGTTCACGAAGCACCTAATGGCTTTAGATGGAAAAGTGTTCCTGAAAGAAATGATTCTTGTATTTTAGAAGCGGGTATGATTACTACAAATGAACCAGGAATATATTTAGAAAATCAATATGGAATTCGTCATGAACAAGAAATGCTATGTGTCGAATTTGAAAAAAATGAATATGGCCAATTCTTAGGATTTGAAACCATAACCTTATGCCCTATTGACT
>JBAXYK010000088.1:0-4108 GCA_041670825.1 Bacilli bacterium
CATGTTATGAAAGACCATATGCTAAATGATTTCATAATTAATAAAAGCTATATTCCTTCAAGAAACATTAAACAATTTTTAGGATTTCCCTCAAGTATTAGCTCAAAAATAGATTTTTCAAAGAATATAATATCTCAACTAAAGTTTAAAGACCATATATGTCATAAATGTAATAAAGTAATTCCTAAAATTTCAGAGGAACTTATGAATATAGAAAATAAAAGAAATAATGAGACAATAGATTGGTCTCAATACTTCGAGAATTATTTAGTAGAAAATGGGCTTTATACCAGATACTCTTATGATGCAAAAGATACTAGGTGCAACAATGGATTTTTTCAGCGAGAACTAATGCGTAAAGATATAAGAGAAAGATTTTCAGTGGATTTTTCAATGTATAACGAACTTATTAATGGGGTGGACAAAAAGACTAGAAGTGTATTTGATGAACTTTTTAACACAGAAGAAAAATTTTATTTTTTTAGTTTAAAAGATGAAGATAAGGATTTTTATGCTTTTTGGATGACAAAAAAACACGATAAAAAGTTAGAGGAAATTAGTTTAGAACACGAGGCTTTAAAATCAGAGGCACAAAATAGAGAGGTAGATTTTTTTTCTATTAATGATTTATTGGGTAAGTATATTGATATGAGTCTTCAAAAGAAAATTATTCCACTAAAAACAAGTTTATACTTATATTACAAGATGTTTGCTGTTGCTTATTCTGACATCATTTCTAAACAAGCAGATATTTGTATTAATATATTGGAAAATGAGTTTCTAATTAATGTTGATAGTAAATTAATTTTGCAAATTCTTCCTAAAAATGCAATTAAGACCCCAGGATTACCATATGAAAATGTTTTATGTGGAAATAATTTTTTTGCTTATTTAGATTACAATGACGAGGATATATATATGTGCAAGTGTCAAGAGGAAAGTTTAAAAAAGCTTATCAGAGTATTAGATAGAAAAATGGGGAAGTATTCATATTCTCCAAATTTGATCGGTTTGCCAATAGAACTCACTAAAACGTTAAACCAATTTGAATTTCATGAATGGCCTAAAAAAATAAAATTTAAGAAAAATATTTGCCATGTTTGTAATGGTATTAAACCCTTAACTAACAATGGTATTGGAATTAATGCACCAAGTTTTGAAGATGCAAAATCTATGTATGTAAGAGATTATTTAATGAAAAATGGCGTGTTTATGTATCAAAAGGAGTTATATATATTTGATAGTAAAAGAGCAAAAAACATTCCTAAATCAATACTTTATCCATCTTTAGAGCAATTTAAGGAAATTATTGAAAATAATTACTCAATTTTGGGCGATAAGGACATTGAAATATATAATAAAATTCTTGAACAGTATGCCCAAATGCCTAGAAGATATAAAAGAATAATATCGTTAAGACAGGATGTAAATAGGTCCTTATTTAGAAAATCGACAACAGAAATATATAAATTTTATTTTGATGAGGAATATTGGTTTGGACTTTTAAATATTTTGGATGTAGCCACGTCAAAATTAATAGATTATTGTTTCTATCAAATGTTTGATAAGGATAAAATGGAAGAGGTGTAAATTATGCTTGTATATCAAGGGAATGTTAGACAATTTAATGAAGATGTTATTAATAATGTTATAGCAGATAAAATAAAGGACGAGTTTTTAAAACATAATATTATTAATAATAATGAATCTGAATATAGATCTTGGGAGAACTCTTTAAGATGCATGCAATTAATTGTAGGCAATAACGCGATTGATGAAGAATGTAAATTAGCTATTGAGTATAGAATTCCATTAACCTCTAAAAGGGTAGATTTTATACTTACTGGAAAAGATGAGAAAGATATCAATCAAGTTATAATTGTGGAATTAAAACAATGGGAAAAGGCAAAAAAGACAGATATGGAAGATTTGGTCATTACGCATATTAATGGTAGAGAAAGACCAGTAACACACCCATCATATCAGTCATATAGTTATGCAAAGGTCATTGAAAGTTTTAATGAATATATTAGTAGGGATAATATTAATTTGCATCCCTGTGCTTTTTTACACAACTATAAAGAAGAATATAGAGCAGAATTAGAAAATGATAGATATACTAAAACAATAGATTTATCTCCAATATTCTTGAAAAACGATTATCCAAAGTTAAGAAATTTTATTCAAAAATATATTAAGAAACATGATAATGGTGAAATATTATATAAAATTGAAAATGGTAAATTAAGACCATCAAAATCTTTGCAAGATGCTTTATCTTCAATGATCAAAGGTAATAAAGAATTTTATATGATAGATGAGCAGCAAGTTGCTTTTGAGATTATTAAAAAAGTAGTTAGCAACTCTTTAATAAACAAAGAAAAATCAACAATAATTGTGCAAGGAGGACCAGGTACAGGTAAATCTGTCATTGCAATAAACTTACTAGCAGAATTTAAAGATATTGTTGCAAGTTATGTTACTAAAAATGCTGCACCAAGAGAAGTATATTTTTCTAAATTAAGAAAAGACAAATTCAAATATAATTATATAAGTAATTTATTTAAAGGTTCTGGAGCATTTGTTGATGCTAGCGAGAATATTTTTGATTGCTTGATAGTTGATGAGGCACATCGTTTAAATGAGAAATCAATGATGGGATTCAAAGGAGAAAACCAAATAAAGGAAATAATTAATGCTTCAAAAGTTAGTATTTTCTTTGTTGATGAAGATCAAAAAGTTACAACAAAAGATATTGGATCAATTAAAGAAATAAAAAAGTGGGCTAATAAACTTAATACTAATGTAATTATGGGAGATGATTTAATATTAACATCACAATTTAGATGTAATTGTAGTGATGGATATATTGCATTTTTAGATAATATATTAGGAATTAAGGAAACTGCAAATTATGATTTAGACAATATTGAATATGATTTCAAAGTTTTTGATAGTCCAAGTGAAATGAAAGAAGAAATAAAAAAGAAGAATCTAGTTAATAATAAGAGTAGAGTTGTTGCTGGATATTGTTACGAATGGGTAACTAAGAAAAATAATGATAAAGATGTTTATGATATAGTTATTGGTGATGATTTTAAAGCAAAATGGAATTTTAATACAACAAAAACATGGGCAATAGATGAAAATTCTTTTGATCAAGTTGGATGTATTCATACAGCACAAGGGCTTGAATTTGATTATGTTGGAGTAATTATTGGTAAAGACTTAAGATATGAAAATGGAAAGGTTATAACTGATAAAAACCAAGTCGCAAAAAGTGATAAAAGTAGTGGAGTAAGAACAACAAAGGATGTTTTACTTGCTGATAAGATTATTAGAAATACTTATAAAACGCTTATGTCTAGAGGTCAAAAAGGTTGTTATATTTATTGTGAGGATAAAAACCTAAGAGATTATTTTAAATCATTTTTAAAGTAGATAAAAAAGTCACTATTTGTATAGTGACTTTTATTTCATTATTTTTTTAACTATTTTTAAGAATTTATCTTTATAAGGTTGATATCTTAGAGGTAATTCAAATATTAAGGATTTTTTATATATACCCTTTTTATGAGTAAATGTATCAAAACTATATTTTCCATGATACATTCCCATGCCACTACTTCCAACTCCACCAAATCCTAAACCTTTGCACATTATATGAACAATAGTATCATTAACACACCCGCCACCAAAAGAAAGATTATTCAAGATTCTTTTTTCAAGTTTTTTATTACTGGTAAAAAGATATAAAGCTAATGGTTTTTCGTTTTCAAGTATATATTGTTCAGCCTCATCTATAGATTTATATGTAAGTATTGGTAATATTGGTCCAAATATTTCTTCCTTCATAACTGGAGAATTTTTTTCAACATTTATTAAGATTGTTGGTTCAATCTTTAGTGAGTTTTTATTATAATGACCTCCACTATAGATAGTGCTATCTTCCATTAGTTTTACTAGTCTATCAAAGTGACGTTCATTAATAATGCGTGGATAATCATCATTATCTAAAGAGTTTCCAATCATTAGTTTCAACTGTTTATCTAATTCAATATATAATTGATTGCTAATTTTTTCATCTACTAGAATATAATCAGGGGCA
>JBAXYK010000089.1:0-4099 GCA_041670825.1 Bacilli bacterium
ATCAAAGATTCCTGCTTATAATAATAATCACCAGTCTGAGATTCCTCTAGAAGATATGTATATCCCTGATTTTTTAGTTCAACAACTTTCTTTGCCTTGCAATATTGTGCAAAAATTCGACTAATACGACTAATTTTCACCTTTGAGTCCATGATTTTGTTCACTTTTTTCTCTCTCCTCTTTTTTTATTCATTGTTATGTTTTTCAAAATATCCTATTTTTTTGGTTTTTTTAGTGTAAAATATATCTCGAGGTGAAAAACATGAAAAAAGGTGCAATAAAAAAATATTTTATTGATTCATTAAGTTATATGGCACTAGGACTTTTTGCTTCTTTAATTATTAGTTTAATAATAAATCAGTTAAGTTTAATTCCTTTTTTAGGCTTTCTTAACAAAACTTATACCATAGGAACCCTAGATGTTAATATAATATCAATTATCAAGTCCAATACCCTTGTAGGAGCAGCAATTGGTGTTGCAGTTGCTTATGGATTAAAAGCAGATCCATTGGTGATTTTTTCAAGTGCCGCTAGTGGTGCAATAGGTTACATATTTGGCGGACCATTGGGAGCATACATTGCTACACTCATTGGTGAAGCACTAGGAAGATTAGTATCAAAAAAGACAATTATTGATATAGTCTTAACTCCAATTGTAGTTATTGTTGGTTCAAGTATTATTTCGGTTTTAATCGGTCCATATATCACTGATATGATGAATGCCTTAGGAAATTTCATAGAATATGCAACAACTATTCAACCATTTTTCATGGGAATAATAATATCTGTTGTTATCGGAATGGCATTAACTGCTCCAATTTCAAGTGCAGCAATATGCATAATGCTAGGCATGCATGGATTATCAGCTGGTGCTGCTACTGTTGGCTGTTGTGCTCAAATGGTTGGTTTTGCTTTGATGTCATTTAAAGACAATAAATGGAATGGATTATTTTCTATAGGAATTGGTACATCTATGTTGCAATTTTCAAATATTGTCAAGAAACCACTATTATGGCTACCTACAATAATTGCAAGTGCTATAATGGGTCCACTATCTACTATGGTATTTATGATGGAAAATACTCCTTCTGGAGCAGGAATGGGCACAAGTGGACTTGTTGGATTATTTGGTGCCTATGAGGCTATGGGATCTACAGGAATATTCTTAGTACTTAAAATCTTATTAGTAAATGTAGTTCTCCCTGGTGTTCTTGTCTTAATAATTTATTTGATATTTAGAAAGTTAAATTTAATAAAAGTCGGAGATTTAAAGATAAATACTGGAGAAAAAAGATAGTTAATAAAAAAAAGAGGTTCAATTATTGAACTTCTTTTAATTTCTAATATAAAACCTTTCTCTTATTAATAACCGTTTTAAACTTCCAGCCATTATTTTGGGCAATTTCCTTAACAGTTTTTGGAATATCTCCAAGATTTAAAGAAATCTCATACACTTTACCTGTTGCATCATATTGTGTGCTTTTAACTTTGCTAAAAAGTATCTTGCCAAATTGAAAGGAATTGTTGCTCTCACTTCCAAAAGAAAAACCTCCACCTGTTTGAGTTGTCTTTTCATACATATATACAGTTTCATCTTCCTCATTTGCATAGATATAGGATTCATAGAATATTTTCTTTTTACCAATACCCCATTTGGCATCCAAAAATTCTGTGGATATCGAAATATCTGTTTCTTTTTGGCGCTCCATACTAATCCCTAGTTTCAAAAGTCCATCATATATTTCTGACAATATCTTATCTTTCATATAATTTCCTCCATTTAAGATATGTCTTAATTGCGTGCCACTATTTAATAATGGTAGTAATTTTAAGACCACATGCATTTTTATAGTAATTATAAACTTAGATTATAGTTTATTTCATAAACATTATATTCCTTAAATCAGAATAGATAAATATTTTTTGTAATTTATACTGTGAATATATATCTAGAAATTCTCTACTGTCCAAAAAAACAGCAATAAAAGTATTATATAATTTGACATTTTTCAAATATAATGGTAGCATATATGGGCTATAAGAAAAATTACACTTTAAACATAATACAATACTTTTTGTTATTTAGTTAGAATGTATTACAACTTATTTTAGACAAGGAGGTATTTTAATGGAAACAGGAAAAGTAAAATTCTTCAATGCAAGTAAAGGCTTTGGTTTTATTATTGTTGATAAAACAAATGAAGAGATTTTTGTGCATTATTCATCAATCATTTCTGATGGTTACAAATCACTTAACGATGGTCAAGCAGTTTCATTTGAAATTGTAGATGATAAACGCGGTAGAAAAGCTGACAAAGTTAGTGTACTTTAATTAAAAAAAGAGCTTAGGCTCTTTTTTTTATGTTTTAATAAATAATAAAGTTTGCATCTGCAAGTAAATAACTATTATCTTTATTTGCTATAAAGTGATTCAATTTGTTTCCTTGATTTTTTATCCAATATTTCACTAGATAGTGCATTTAGGATAAAATCATCTATTTTATCTGATTTAAAATCTTTCCTAATTAATAATTTCTTTACCATGTTATGGTTTAAGGCATCCTAAAGGTACAACATAAATATTATTGAACTCTTTATCGGCGACATTATACGCATACTCTGCTCCAGTAATAACCAACATAAAGGATGGCAATGATAAAGTTTTATCTTCAGGATTATCGTTTTTATTCTTTTGTATCAACTTATAGATAGTTTTCATTGTTTCTATTGCTTCATCTATTTTACTACTACCCAATTTAGCTTGAACAAGACCATAATTACCATCTGAGAATTTAACAATTGTGTCACATTCAACACCATATCTATCTCTATAATGCATAATGTTACCGCCGTTGTTTTCTACATAACAACTAATATCTCTTGTACATAAATTTTCAAATAAAAGACCAAATGTTTCTGGGTCAAGTTGTAATTCTTTAGGAGAACAATTTAATGATGCAGCGGCTATTGAGGGATCAATAAGTGTTTTTTTCGTTGATGCAGTAATTGCAGTTTTACTTCTGATATTTGGATTCCATGCGGGCACTTCATCAATAACAAATAACGATTTAAAAACATCTAAATAATTTCTAATTGTGTTATCAGAAACTTCTCCATGCAGTCTTCTTACATCATTAAATAATGTTTTATCAGTCCCTATAGTTGATACTTGCCTTGCATAAGCTTTTAAAATATTTGATGCTAATAATGAGTTGCGTTTCACACCATCATAACTTGAAATATCCCTTTCGCACAACTCTTTAACATATGCTTTTGAAATGATAAGAGCTGAATCTCTAGGAAGATCAATCGTTCTAGGCCACCCACCTCTGCACACTAGATATGCATAGTCACTGTATGTTAGGTTGGATTTACCACTTAAATGAATATTGGGTTCAATCAATGATTTAAGTGAGATTAGTCCATTTGATTCTCCACTTTCATAAAGAGACATTGGTTTCATTTTTAAACTGATGATTCTACCAATTCCTGTATGTAAACCTTCAATACTTGGAGGTATTACTGATCCTGTGAGAAAGTACTCTAGTTTAGATGTATTGCTTTGATCAACTTCCCTTCTTACCGCATTCCAAATCTGCTTAATTTCTTGCCATTCATCAATTAATCTTGGTTTCTCACCTTCTAATAACAATTTGATATTACCTTCAGCAAGTCTTTTGTAATCTAAAGCTTTGTCTGCATCTTGTAAATCAATGAAACTTTTACTATAATGCTTTGCTGTAGTTGTTTTCCCACACCATTTTGGACCTACCAATTGAATTGCAACTGGTGTGTTAATTAGTTTTTCTATTTCATTATCAACAAGCCTTTTTTTATACATAATACCACCGGTCCTTTTGTGTTTTAATTGTAGCATGTTGTGACTTTTTGCGCAATTCCATTGTCACTTTTTGTGGATTTTTATTGTAACTTTTTGTGATTAAGTAGTAATAATATATCATAACAAATTTCAATTATTTTAATGTTTTCATTACATACTCTGTCATACTTGTTTTTATTATTAATATTACCAAACTTATTATGAATGATAACCGGAGAATCCTCCCAGCTTTCTTTTTTAAAAAATTATTTTTAATAA
>JBAXYK010000090.1:0-4011 GCA_041670825.1 Bacilli bacterium
TGCCCCTTTTATTTGAGGAACTAATATTTTCCAAATAGCTTGCCATGGTGTTGCTCCTAAATCTTGAGCAGCTTCAATTACATTAGCATCCAAACTTTTTACTTTAGGATAAACAGTTACAATGACATATGGTGTACAAAAAGCAATATGAGCAAGTAACATTGTGATATATCCGGTAGGAATTTTGAAAGAAACAAATAATAATAACATCGCAATTGCCGTAACAATCTCTGGATTAACAATCGGAAAATTATTTATTTTCAAAACAATATCACGTAATATTTTCCTTGATCTTGATAGTGCTATTGAAGCTATAGTACCAATAAATGTTGATATGAAAGTGGCAAGTATTGCAATAAAAAATGTGTTTATTATTGCTAATGCTATATCTTTATCTTCTAGCATTTTTTGATACCATCTCAAAGAAAATCCTGTAAAATCTGTTAAAGACTTAGAGTCATTAAACGAAAACAGTATAAGAGGAATAAAAGGAATATATAAGAATAGCAAAATTATGTATATATATACCTTGCTAAACCAAGTTTTCTTTTTTGTAATCATATCTTTTTCACGCTCCTAATTGATGACTTTTCTTTTGCATCACCTAAGCGATCAAAGCGATTTGCCATGAATACAAGAATCATAATAATTGCTCCAAGAATTAATGATACCGCACTTCCATAGCCCCAATCTCCACCTGATTTAAAATTCATTTCAATCAAATTACCAATAAGTGCATAATTGTTTTTAGATAAATATTCTGGAATTACTAATGTTGTCGCCGTTGGCAACAAAACCATTGTTACACCTGATAAAACACCAGGAATTGATAAAGGTAATATAATTTTGGAAAACACTTGCTTTGGATTGGCTCCTAAATCAAGAGCTGATTCTATATATGACCTCTCTATTTTCATTAATGTAGTATATATAGGTATAATCATGAATGGTAAATATACATACACCATTCCTATTATTGCTGCAAAGTCATATGCTAAGAAATCTATTGCCTCTATCCCAAACCATCCTAATATACTATTCAATGGGCCTTGCATATCAAATATTTGACGCCAAGCATAAACTCTTAGCAACATATTAATCCACATTGGAGCAGTTACAAGAAGAATTAAGCCATTTCTCACCTTTGTTGTAGCTCCCGCTATAAAATATGCAAATGGATAGCCAATAGCTAAACAAATTATTGTAGATATAAGGGCTAGTTTCAAAGATTTCCAAAGAGCGATTAAATTCTCTTTTGAAGAAAAGAATCTAACAAAGTTTTCAAAACTAAATACCAACATATCTGAAGTGGTTTCATTTCCCAAAAAGGCATATAACCCTATCATCAAGACTGGCAATAATATTAATACTAATACTATCGCAAAATATGGAGTAGCCAATAATTCGAAGCCATCTATTTTGTGCTTTCTAAAAAGTTTGCGATTGCTTTTAGAATTCTTAGCGGCTAACATTTTCTAATTTCTCCATAATATGAATATCTTCTGGACCGAATTTAATAGCTACTTTCTTGCCTTCTACTTGATAATCCGTTGTATGAATTGTGTAAATTCTATATTCTGTTTTAACATCTATTTCGAAATGAACACCCTTAAAAATTACATAGTCTACTACTCCATCAAAAATTCCTTCACCTTCAGGAACAATATCTATATCTTCTGGACGAATCACAACATTGACCTGTTCATTTGGAGAAAAGCCTCTATCTACACATTCTATATCTTTTCCATCAAAATTAATTAGATAATCTTTCTTCATATTTCCATCAATAATATTGGATTCTCCAACGAAATTGGCAACGAACTCATTAATTGGTTCATTATATATGTCTTCTGGAGTTCCAACTTGTTGTATTATTCCATCTCTCATGACAACAATTTTATCTGACATTGTCAAAGCTTCTTCTTGATCGTGTGTAACAAAAATAAAAGTTATTCCTGTATTGCGTTGAATTTCTTTTAATTCATATTGCATCTCTTGACGAAGTTTCAAGTCTAAGGCTCCTAATGGTTCATCAAGTAATAGTACTTTTGGTTCATTAATTAGTGCCCTTGCAATAGCTACTCTTTGTTGTTGACCACCAGATAGAGATGATATTTGTCTTTTTTCAAATCCTTCTAGTCCAACAAGTTTTAACATCTTAGAAACTTTTTTAGCTATCATTTCCTTAGAATAAACTTTCTCTGATTCACTAACATGCTTAGATCCTAATTTCCTTCTTATTCTTGTGATTAACTTTGTATTGTTAATATTTTTAATTGTTAATCCAAATGCTACATTTTCTTCAACATTATAATGAGGAAATAAAGCATACTTTTGAAAGACTGTATTTGATGGTCTTTGATATGATTCAAGTTCATCAATATCTTTACCATCAAAAAGAACTTGTCCTGATGTTGGTTTTTCAAATCCTCCTATAATTCTTAGAGTAGTTGTTTTACCACAACCTGAAGGTCCAAGCAAGGTAACAAACTCATTTTCATTTATTGTTAAATTAATTCCTTTTAAAACAATATTTCCATTGTACTCTTTTGTAAGACCAATTAATTCAATAAGAGGCTTATCTGACTTATTTGTATTTTTTACTATTTTCTTTTGTTGTTGTTTAATAACCATAATAAAACCTCCTATTACTAAAATGATGGTGGAGTTGTTATCCACAATACTTGTGATTTCTTTTTTGATATATTTTCTAGATGATGTTGTTCCAAACCATCTAAGTAAAATGTCTCACCAGTATGTACTATTTCTTCAGATTCATCTTCATATACTATTTTTATTTTCCCTTGGAGAACATATCCAAACTCTTCACCTTCATGAGGTTCCATTAAAAATGATTTACCATTTTCATTAAGTTCTATTAACAATGGTTCCATCTTTCTTTTTTGAGCATTAGGAATAATCCAACTAATTGTGTATTCATCTTTCTCATCAAGGAAAAAATCATCTTCCTTAAAAACATTTTTACTATTTTTAGGTTCTTTAAAAAATTCTCCTAGAGAAGATCCTAAAGCTTCCAAAATATCTTCAAGGGTTGATATTGAAGGAGAAGTTATATCATTTTCAAGTTGCGATAAAAAACCTTTCGTTAATTCACATCTTGATGCTAATTCTGCTAGTGTTAAGCCGTTTTTAACGCGTAATCTTCTAATAGCATGTCCAATCTCCATAATTTCACCCCCAATTGAGTTTAGTAATAATAAACTCTAATTTTAATATTACAAAAACATTATACAAATATTAGCGCAAAAATCAATAAAAAAAATAACTTTTTTTAAAAGCACTTTTTTTATCTTATAAATGTGCTGTTTGTAAATAGAAAAAAAACCTTCTTTTTTAAGATTTTTAAACTATCATTTTGTGGCAAAATTTTAGAAATAAAAGGATAGTTATATATCTTAACTATCCTTCTTGTTTGCATATTAGTAAATATAAGTTTAGAGAATTTTACGCATTATTACTACGCCTTCATGTTCATAAGCTGGAATAAAGCCTAATTTCTCATATAACTTCATTGGTCCTTTAAAGTCCATATCATATTTCTGCTTACCAATATGTATATATCCTTCAACAGCTACATATCCCTGATTTTTTGCATCAAAAACTACTTTTTCAAGCAAAGCAGTTGATACTCCATTACCACGATATTTAGGCGAAATAGAAAAACAAACAACAGACATAGTTTTTCCTATAATTTTATTGCGTGCAAAATCCGGAATAAATTGATAACGATTTTCAATATAATTCTCAATATTTCCAGCATTACACCACCCCACAACAATATCGTTATCATAGGCTAAGTAACCATTAATTCGGCCTTCTTCTAACATTTTCTTGGCGTGAATGCGAAGCGTTTTTTTAATATCACCAGAAAATTGTTTAACCATTTCATCAATTTCTGCTGAAGTTTGCGTTGGGCAAGTACAATAACATGGTCCATTTTTATCAGTGTCTGAAAATGCTCTATTATCAAAAAAATCAAGATATTCTAAA
>JBAXYK010000091.1:0-3981 GCA_041670825.1 Bacilli bacterium
CTTGAGATTAAATACTTATCTTGATAAACTTATATGAAAGAGGAATAAGTATGATAGAAAAAAATGATATTATTGAGAAAACCTATGAATTAAGAAAAGTCATAAAGAATAATCAAATAGTAAAAAACACAAAAGAATTGGAAAAAAAGATGCTTGAAGATGAGAAAGTAATTAAACTCATAATGAAATTTCAAACTGCTCAAGAAGACTACAATAATGCTTTGCGTTTTAATGACACAAATATAGGTTTATATTCAAAGAAATTAGCTAATATTAAAGAAGAATTATATGAATTTCCATCAGTAAAAGAATACTTAATTTCCTACAAAAAAAGTCAAAAATATTTAAAAGATATTACCAATGAGTTGTTCAGTAATCTTGTAGAGGAACTAGAAATTAATAATGATTTATGGGAGAAGTTTAAATGAGAGTTATTGCAGGAAAATTCAGGGGTAGATTAATTAATGCTCCTAGTGGCAAAAACACGCGCCCAACTCTAGATAAAGTTAGAGAAGCTCTTTTCTCTATTATTCAATTTAATGTAGATAATTGCATCTTTTTAGACCTTTTTTCTGGAAGTGGTGCAATAGGAATTGAGGCAATTTCTAGAGGAGCTAGTAAAGTAGTATTTAATGATTATGATAATAAAGCGATTTCTATAATAAAAGATAATATTCAATCTTTAAAAATAGATTCCAGCCAATATGAAATTTTAAATAATGATTATTATAAAACATTAAGTATATTGAAACAAAAAGAGTATATATTTGATGTTGTGTATCTAGATCCGCCTTATAAAGAAAAGATAAATGAGGAAATAATAGAGTATTTAATTATCAATAAAATGTTGAGTGATTATTGCGTAATAATTATTGAAAGTGATTCTTATTATAGTATTAAAAATACATTTGGATTGACACTTAAGGAACATAAATATGGTCTTGCAAAACTAACAATAATGAAAAAAGCATAAAAAAACTGAAGTAATTCTTCAGTTTTTAATTACTCATTATCTGGATTTTGAGGATCAATATAAATAGTTTTATAGTTTTTAATTATTACTTGTCCATATTTATACCCTTTTGGTTTTTTAATGTTTTTTACTAGAGTATAATCCACAGGTACCGAAGAGGAGTAGCGTGCTTTTGAAAAGTAAGCTGCTAAATTAGCCGCCATTCTAATTGTGGCTTCATTTAATTTATCACTATGAACAATTACATGGGCTCCAGGGAAATCTTTAACATGGAAGAAGGTATCATTATATTTTGCAAGTGTAAAAGTTAAGTAATCATTTTGCAAATTATTTTTACCAACACTGATTAAAACATTATCTTTTGATACATATTGTTTAATAATAAATTCCTTTTTTGTTTTTTTATTATTGCTTTTGGAGAATTTTTCTTTCAGTTTAATAATATTATTATTTATAAGTTCTTCCTTTATTTGCTTTAAAGACTGAATATCAGCATCGTTGACCTGCAGTTTTAATAATTCAAAGTAATCAATTTCTTCCTTACATAGTGATAATTGTTCTTTAATAATATTGATTGCGTTTTTACTTTTTTGATACTTTTGGAAAAACTTATTAGCATTCCTTCCAACTGATATTTTAGGATCAAGAGTAATCTCTATATTTTCTTTTTTGAGTTCATCATAAATCACTATTTTATTCATAGATTTATCTTTTTGCTCTAAAGCATACATAAATATTAATTCACCATAGTACTTATACTTTTCGTAATTTTCTGCTTTTTCCAAATCTATAGTTAATTTATCAAATTTTCTTTCATTTTTAATGAGTTCTTTTTTGATAACATTTTCTATTTCTTGTTTTTGTTCGTTTTTGATACTTCTATCAACAATTTTTTGATAAAAATATTGGATGCCTTCTTCAATTGAATGCTCTTCATATATGTTATTAAATAAAGAAAGAGGTACAAGGTGATATTCCAATTTATTATTATATTTTCCAATGTATATTTTGTTACTTTTTAATGCTGTTTCACAAAACAATTTAATATCATCATTATTATAGTTGTTTGCCAAAAATTCTTTTTCAAGAAGTGGAGAAATTCCATATAATTGTGACGAAATAGTTTGGGAAAAATCAATGTTAGGATTTAAAGGATCTTGCTTAACTTCTCTTGGAGGCAAACGATATAAGGCACCACTCATTAAGGTGCGGTTAGTAAAGTCAGTAGGTCCAAGTCTTTTTTTGGCATCAATTATTTTATCATCATCTTTGGTAAGTATTATATTTGTTGCTTTTCCAGTCAGTTCAATATATAGTCTTTTTTCAACAGTATCGCCAATATCGTTGCGCTTATTAATTGTTATTTTCATGATGCGATCATTATTCAATTGTTCAAAAGACATTATAGTTGAACCTTCAAGATGCGTTTTTAATAAATTTGTGAAATGATTTTGGTTATCTAGGACTTTATATTTACCTGAAAAAGGAGTTATAAATGAACTGCTTGGATTTAAAGATATCAATAGATTTGAAGTATAATTAGGAGAATATAGCAAAAATAAATAACTATCACTTGTAAGTTCAATTATTTTATTAATTTTAGAATATTGATATTTTTCTTGAAGCAAATTGCTGATTCTTCTAAACATTAATCCATCAAATCCCATAGACAAACTCCTTTATATTTTATAATATGATAATAACATATTTGTTGATGTAGAAGTAGTTGATATTAAAGTTCTATGGATTGACTTTTCAATTAGCCTTATTTATAATTAAACGAAAATAGAGGCGGTGTAGGCATGGAAAAAAGGGGTATATTAATCATTCTTAGCGGTCCTAGTGGAGTTGGAAAAGGCACTGTGCGTAAAGAGGTTTTTAAACATGATGATTTAAACCTTAAATACTCAATTTCGATGACTACAAGAGCTCCACGTGTTGGAGAAATAGATGGCATTGATTATTATTTTGTTAGCAAAGAGCGTTTTGAACAAGCAATTAGAGATCAAGAATTGCTAGAGTATGCTGAATTTGTAGGCAATTATTATGGTACTCCCAAAGCTATGGTAGAAAATGAGTTAAATAAGGGATTTAACGTCATGCTTGAGATTGAAGTTGATGGAGCTAATCAGGTTATTAGAAATTGTAAAGATTGTGTTACAATATTCCTAGTTCCTCCAGATTTTCAAGAATTGGAACAAAGGATTAGAAAACGCAAGACTGAAGAAGAACAAGTTGTTCAAAAACGCTTGTTTAAAGCCCGTCAAGAGATTGAATTAACTAACAATTATCGACATGTTGTGGTGAATGATGATGTAGAATCCACTGCTCAAAGGGTTATAGATATAATTAGGTCATATCAGAAAAAATAGCAAACGCTATTTTTTTTATTTAAGATATTTGTTATTATTTAATCAATTAAAAGGAGGAATAGTTATGAAATTAGCAAAAGTATTTATAGAGCACTCAGTTTCTAGTTTAGATATTCCTTTTGATTATATAATACCAAATCATCTAAAAGTTAGTGTAGGAGTAAGAGTTGAAGTGGAATTCGGACTCCAATTTTTAGTAGGCTATGTTGTTGAAGTAATAGATGATAAAAGAGATAAAAAACAATATGAAGAAGAATCGGGTTTTGAGTTAAAAACTATCATAAATGTAATAGATGATTCACCAATTCTTAATCAAGAACTACATAATTTAGCATCAGAAATGGCATATGAAACAGTATCTCCATTAATTAGTTGTTATCAAGCAATGTTGCCACCTTCTTTAAAACCAACATCTTCAAAGAAAATTGGAGTCAAGATGGTATATTGTTATAAAGTAATAGATTTTGATAATTTAGATTTATTAACACAAAAACAAAAAGAAGCTCTTTTAAAGTTTGAAAAAGATAAAGAATATTTTAAAAAAGATATAATGATATCAGATGGCATTTTAAAAACATTAATTGAAAAAGGTAAGATTGAAAGATTTTTAAAAGAGATATATCGTAATCCTTTTTC
>JBAXYK010000092.1:0-3939 GCA_041670825.1 Bacilli bacterium
CGATCATCCTCTACTTAAGGTTATGGAAGAAGATGGAGTAGAACTTTCTGGTGGTGAATCACAAAAATTGACTATTGCAAGAGCATTATACAAAAATGGTCAAATAGTAATTCTTGATGAACCAACTGCAGCATTAGATGCCTTAGCTGAAGCTGAGATATATCAAAAGTTTTCTGATTTAGTTGGAGGCAAAACAGCAATATATATTTCTCATAGGTTATCAAGCACAAAGTTTTGTGACCACATAGCACTATTTTCTAAAGAAGGATTAATAGAGTATGGGACTCATAGTGAATTAATGAAACAAAAAGGCGAGTATTACCATATGTTTACAGTTCAAGGTAAATATTATCAAGAAAGTGGTGATAGCAATGAGTAATCTTCAAGTGTTTAAAAGATTTATAAAAATATCTTTTAAAGAAGATAAGGCTTACTTTTTTGCAATAATATTTCAATCCATATATAGCATGGGACTTACACTATTTAATGTTTATTCTTTAAAATTAATTTTGGATAGTGTTGTTGCAAAATCTTATCAGGATTCTTTGATAATTGGATTATTTGTTGTAATTGTCAATTTAGTATTAAACTTCTTGAGTAAACTATCAATAAGATTAGTTGATGTTGGAAGAATAAGATTAGCTAAAAAATTAAATCTTGTCATTGGGAAAAAACTTATGGCAATACCATATAGTTACTTAGAAGATCCTTATTATCTAGATTTAAAAGAAAGAGCTAAATTTGCCAGTGAAAATCAAGGTGCAGTTTCACAATTTCTAAGATTTTTTACCAACTTATTGCAGTATTCGTTTACTTTAATAAGTTTAGCAATAGTAATCATTACTTTTGATTTTTGGATAATGCTAATTCTTGTTGTGGCTGTTATCTTGAATTTGCTAATCAATGTTAATTCCATGAAATTTATGGTTAAGTTTTTTCAAGAGTTAATACCAATAAATAGAAGATTCACTTATTTGTTAGCATTAATATATGAGACTAAGTATTCAAAAGACTCAAGATTATATAGTATTGGTAGTTTGATGGTAGATCGTTTTACTAGTTTCAAAAACAAAACTTGTCAGTATTTCAAAAAATTACATCTTCAATTAAATAAATATGAATCTTTAAATAGTATTGTTAATTATATACAGATATTTCTAGTATATTTAATAATAGCAATAAACTCTTTTAACGAGAAGTTAGGAGCAGGTAATTTTACCTTTTATATAACAAGTGCTATTACTTTTTCTAAGGTAATGAATGATTTAGTAAATTCTATTGTAAGTCTTAGACAATATTGTGAGTATTTAAATCCATTTGTTGAATTAATGGATTTAAAAGAAGAAAAAGACGAAGGAGAAAAAATACCTTTTGAAGGTACAATTGAAACAATAGAATTTAAGGATGTATCTTTTAAATATCCTAAGACTGAAAATCTAATACTTCAAAATATTTCTTTTAAAATAAGTAAAGGACAAAAAATTAGTATTGTTGGTCTAAATGGAGCAGGAAAGACTACATTAATAAAATTACTATGTCGCTTATATAAGCCTACAAGTGGCGAAATTTTAATCAATGATATCAATATAAAAGATTATGAATACAAGACTTATATTAAACAAATATCAGCAGTGTTCCAAGATTTTAAATTATTTGCATACAGTATCAGTGAAAATATCACCAATGAAAATAATCAGGAAGATTTAGCATTTAAGTATGCTGTCGATGTTGGTTTAAAAGATAAAATTGAATCTTTGAAATATGGTATAAAATCAAAATACTCTAAAGCATATGACCAAGAAGGAGTAGAATTATCAGGTGGAGAGGCCCAAAAAGTTGCAATTGCTAGAGCTTTATACAAGAAATCTTCTCTAGTTATTCTAGATGAGCCAACAAGTGCTCTAGATCCTTTAGCAGAAGCAGATATATATATGAACTTTAATAATCTTGTTAAAGAAAAAACAGCAATATATATATCACATAGAATGTCTTCATCAACATTTTGTGATAAAGTTCTTGTTATCAATGGCGGTAAAGTAGAGGCGTATGATACCCACAAGAATTTAATGAAAAATAAAGAAAGTTTATATTACAAGTTATTTAATTCTCAAGCTAAAAACTATGCTTTAGAAAAAGAATTATTGGCTTAAAAAAAAGGAATTTTTACAATTCCTCTTTTATATTATTTTTTTTAGTGTGCGATAAACTTTTGCTAATGGTAATCCCATTATTGTAAAATAATCGCCATCAATTTTTTTATTAATGTTGCTCCAAATCCTTGTATTCCATAAGCACCAGCTTTATCATAAGGTTCTTCTAAAAAAATATAATTGTATATTTCCTCATCGCTTAACTCATAAAAAGTGACCTTTGAAATACTATTTATTTTATAAGTTTTTTTGGGAGAAATAATTGTTACTCCAGTTATTACTTTATGGGTTTTCCCAGATAGCATTTTGAGCATGCGATATGCATCATCTTTATCTTTGGGTTTCCCTAGTAATGTATTTTCGATAAGAACACCAGTATCAGCACCAATAACAATATCGTTTACATATTTTTTTGCAACAATCTTTGCTTTATTTTCAGATTCTAGTAATGGCACTTTTTTAGGATCAATATTTTTTATTGTTGACTCATCAAAATTTGATTCAACGACTTTATAGTTTATACCAACTAATTTTAAGAGTTCTTGTCTACGAAGTGATTTGCTTGCAAGAATAATCATTTTATCACCTCAAAACTTATATGGTTGCAGTATTTCTTCTTGTTTTTCTTTTGTTTGGATTTAAGTTTTTATTAATAATTTCTTTTTCATTACCATTTTCGGCTTCAACCTTATTCATTATTACAGGTATAATCATAGGATTTCTATTTGTTTTATCATAAATATAGGTTGAAAGGGTATTTCTAATAGTATTTTTAATTGCCGAGAAAGTAACTTTTCCTTTAAAAAGTTCTCCTAAAGCATCTCTTATTAATTTTGGTGCTTCTTTTGTAAATTCTTGAGAATCTGATAGATGCATGAATCCTCTAGAAACAATTACTGGATTAGTTAATAAAGTATTAGTATGTGAATCCATAGAAACAAGAACTGATACAACACCATCGGTAGAAAGTATTTTTCTATCTTTAATTACGGCAGTTGATAAGCCGGAAGCATCTTTTCCATCAACATAAATATCATCCGTTTCAACTCTTCTGCCAAGATGGCATTCACCTTTATACATCAAGACAACATCTCCATTTGAAAGAACGAAAATTTTGTCATTTGGCACTCCTAGACTATTAGCAATTTGTGCATGTATTTTAAGCATTCTATATTCACCATGAATTGGCATAAAATATTTTGGTTTAATAAGCGATAGCATATACTTTAATTCTTCTTTTGAAGCATGCCCTGAAGCATGAATATTTGTAAGAATAGAATTTGTTAAAACATTTGCTCCACGACGATAAAGAGCATTTATTACTCTATTTACGCTTTGAGTATTACCAGGAATTGGACTTGATGAAAAGACAACAGTATCTCCTGGCATAATTTTTAAGTATTTATGAGAGTCTGCAGCAATTCTTGAAAGAGCAGCCAAAGGTTCTCCTTGTGAACCAGTACAAAGTATCATTAATTCTTCTGGACGGTAAGTTTTTAAAGTTTCAGGAAGTATAATTGAAGAATCAGGACATTTGATGTAACCAAATTTTCTTCCAATTGTAATTGTTCTTTCCATAGAACGTCCAAATATAACTATTTTTCTTTTGAAATTTACAGCAGCTTCAACAATTTGTTGAATTCTATTAATATTTGAAGCAAATGTAGCAACTATCAATCTTCCAGGCGCTTCCTTAAAGACTTCATTAATTGATTTAACAACATCGCTTTCACTAAGACTTTGTCCATCTACTTCAGCATTTGTTGAATCAGATAGCAATAAATCTACA
>JBAXYK010000093.1:0-3855 GCA_041670825.1 Bacilli bacterium
AAAAAAGCTAAATCTATGTCTGATTTGTTGAATTATGTGAATTTTGAAAGTGAATATCAAAAGAACTATTATAAAATTATAATTAAAAATTTTGATACTTTTATTCATCCTTCTTTTAATTTTGCTAGATCCTTGAACAATAATCTTTTAGGTGGGAGTATTGCAGGAGTTTATGCTATGTTTATTGATCATGGAATATTCCAAGAATCTGTAACTAACCTGCTTTCTTCTTTTAAAAGCATATATCAAAATCACTTTAAAGAAAGTGTATTTGAAATTCTTGATGCACTACTAGATTCAGGGCCATATAATAGTACACCTCTACCAATTAAAGCAGAAGAATTATTAGATGTTAATTTTAACAATGAGAATAAGACTGCTGTTCTTTCAAGTGTTTATTCTACATTCAATATTAATAAGTACTATCAAAAAATAACAACTAAATCTCCTTCTTATCTAGAAAGCGTTTCTTCAATAATTGGGATGTGTGCTAATTACCTAACTAAATATACAAGAACAAGCTATCGCATTAAAAATATTGCGTATCTTTTACAAGATTTAACTCCAAGATATGATGATATGCTGCATTCTGTTTACGAAAACAACCCTATGCAGTTTTATGCACAATCACGTTATATAATAGAATCATTATCAATAATAAATGTTTTGATGCTAGAAGATGAAGAGCGCTCAAAGATGTATGCTATTCATCAAAGGATAAAAGGCTATGATGCTAAGATTAGTGCAGTTGATTTTATTAACTCTAGCAATGAAGAAATAAAAGCAGGTACAACAAATACAGCAATTAATGAACAATATTTTAAAGATATTGATATCATCCATAATTATTATCTAAAAGATTTTGATAAAGATGTTGATGAAAAAAATATCTTACGTCTTAATGGATGGGCATTATATCTAAAGTATAAAAATAATGACACTGTTCCTAACTCACCATTTTTTGTAGCTTGGCTTTGTGAATGCTTCTATCAGCAAAACTACGAAGAAGTATCTTCATTACTTCTTGGACTTTTTGAAGAAAGTAATGCCTTTACACATGTTACACCATATGGATTTAATCACAATAAAGAAAGTTTTAATCTAGAAAAACCTTTATTATTAATAAATGATTTATCTGCACGCTTAATATATAGTTTATTTAAAAACTTTGAAGTTGAGAAACTTTTAAATGAAGAAGAAAAAAAGAATGTTCAAAATGGATTTTTTAATGCTCTTGAAGCAATTAAAAAACAAATTAGCAATACCAATGGATAGCTAAAAAATAGAGAACATTCTTTATTTTTTATATTAAAAAGTTAAATCTTTATGGGGGACAAAATTATGTTTAAAAAATTGTTTAACTTTGACAAAAAGGAATGGAGTTATATCTTTTATGATTGGGCAGAAAGTTGCTTCACAGTTATAATTGGTTCATTTATTTTTCCAATTCTATATGGAATATTAATGGATAATGCCGGGTTTTCTTCATCAGATCAAGGAGCAATATATGGATTTATTGCAACTGGCCTAAGTGCTTTCATTGCTATAATATCTCCTATCCTTGGAACATATGCTGAATATAAAGGCATGAAGAAAAGAATGTTCATGTGGTTTTTTGTCTTTGGCATAGTTTTTACTTTATTTTTAAGTTTTTATCCACTTGATCCAAGTCTTATTTGGATTGTATTAATTCTATATGCTGGAAGTATGATAGGTTATGCTGGAACGAATGTCTTTTATGATGCATTCATTGTTGATGTAACTAGTGATGAAAACATGGATAAAGTTTCTACAGCTGGTTATGCATTTGGATATATTGGTGGTAGTACTATTCCTCTAGTAATTGCTTTATTAATATTACAAATATTACCTAACATGTTAAATTGGCCTGATACTTTCGCCCTAGATTATGGATTTAGAATTTGCTTTGCAATGACTGCGGTATGGTGGTTAATATTTGCAATTCCTTTTGTTAAAAATGTTTCCCAAGAATATGGTGTTGAAAAAGACACTCACCCAATTAAAGAAACATTCAAAAGACTATGGAGTACAATTAAAAATATTAAGCAATATAAAATAATCGTTATATTCTTGGTTGCTTACTTCTTCTATATTGATGGAGTGCATACTATTATTGCAATGGCTATACCTTTTGCCAAAGATGTTATTGGTAAAGGTGATCCAAACTTTGATGCTACTGCAACATTAATACCAATATTAATTGTAATTCAGATATTAGCATTCTTCTTTGCATTACTATTTTCATATTTATCAAAGAAATTTGCCACTCATAAGTTATTGATTGTAAATATTATAGTATATTGTATTACAGCAATATTTGGATTCTTTGTAAGTGAAGTAAGTCACTTCTATATATTAGGAATTTTAATTGCTACTTCACAAGGAGCTATTCAGGCTTTATCTCGTTCTTACTTTGGTAAATTAGTTCCTGAAGAAAAATCAAATGAATTCTTTGGCTTCTACTCTATATTTGGTAGAGTAGCTTCAATTCTTGGTCCTGCCCTTGTATCCTTATTTACTTTAATTGCAGGCAATTACAATGGACTTGAAGTAGGAAACATGAAATATGGTATATTATCATTAGTCATTCTATTTATTGTTGGTTTATTGTTCTTCATATATGTAGTAAAACTACAATCTAAAAAAGAAGTTAAATAAATATAATATAATTATAAAAACCACTAGCTACAAATTGTAACTAGTGGTTTTTTTATTTTTCGTAATGTCCTATACAGGATATTATTGTAATCTTCTTCTTATTAACTCTATAAACTAAACGATTTTGAGAATCAATTCTTCTTGAATAACCATCTACATATCTTAAAATCTCTGGTTTACCAATTCCTTTTAATGGTCCTTCTTTATCTATCGATTCAATTAATCTGTTGATTCGTCTAATTATATTTTTATCCTTTTTTGATAAATTCTCATAATCTTTTAATGCTGTTGGAGTGAAACAAACAGTCATTTCTCATATCTCTTTAACTCATCAAGAGTAAAGGAAACGACTTTTCCTTCTTCAATTTCTTTTACAGACTTTTGTAATTTTTTTGTATAGTTAAAATTATTTATAATCTTTATTAAATCATTGTATTCATTCTCAGACATAATTATAACATTCTTATCATTACTTCTAGTAACAATCAACCTTACTTTTTCACTTACAACCTCTTCAAGTTTTTCTCTTAGATTATTTCTAAAAGAAGTAATGTTAGTTGTTTTTACTACTGGTATATAATCCATGAATTTCACCCCTTCTTATAAAAAGTACGTTTTTATGTACGTATATATGTACATTAATTATTTTAGCATCAAAGATAATTCTATGCAATGTCTTTTATTTCATGAATTAATTATAAGTACTAACTTCACATAAAAAATTCCATATTAATCTCAAGCAATGAGAAATATGGAACTTTCATATGACATAGTTTTTTATTTATGAAGTAAAATCATAGGAACCATCATTTCATCAATAGTTAATCCTCCATGATGTCCTATTAAAAGAAAATCAATATCACCTGTATCATAATAAATATTATAGTCACTAATTGAAACCATAAAATAATCATCAATAAATTCATCTAGTCTACTATTAGACTTCCCTAACCCTAGTAATTTTGAACTCTTCAATTCTTCCTTACTGTACAATTTAAAATAATCCTTAAAGTGAAGATTAAATTGTTCTAGAAATTGCTCTTTCTTTCCACTTTTTATTTTCAAAGCAGCAGCTCTACCTTCATTAGATGGTAGTCTTTCAAGAGTATCCATAAAATCTTTATAATCATTTAAACGAAAATACTTAACATCTCTTTGACCATGATCTGCAGAAAT
>JBAXYK010000094.1:0-3831 GCA_041670825.1 Bacilli bacterium
GATAAGCATTTATTAATCAGAGAGTTTAAAGAGTTGGATGAAGATTATAGAATTCTAGTTCTTTACAAATTCATTGAAAAGAATGTAAAAATTAAAACTTCAAAACTTTCCTATTCAAGGCTTCAAGATATTATTAAAAAAATTATTTCTGATAAGCCAAATATTTTTATTGATTTATGCTCTTGCAAAGAAGGATTGTATAAAAACTATGATATACTAGAAGTCGGATTATTACCTAAAGTTCAAAATTTTGAGTTTGTGTTAGAATCTTTTAAAGAATTAGAAACCCCAAATTTTAAACTATTAAGTAATGGCAAGAAAATGGAAGGAATTTATGTAGATGATAGTGACTTTCCACTAGTAATAAGGAATTATCGCGAAAATGATATAGTTTCATTAAAAAGTGGGCACAAGAAAGTTAATAGAATTTTTATAGATAAAAAAATAAAATTACTGGAAAGGCAAAGAATTCCTATTGTTGTTAACAATAAAAATAGAATTATCCTTATTAGTGGTATATATCGTGATGTTGAGCGCAAAGGATTGCAAAGCAATATATTTGTGGTAAAATGTTAACATATAATTTTAATGGGGTGATTCTTATATGATGGAAGATATTAAAGAGATTCTTGTTGATAACAAAAAAATTGAGGCAAGATGTGAAGAATTAGGCAAAGAAATCAGCAAAGATTATCAAGGAAGATTACCAATATTAGTGGGATTATTAAAGGGGTCAGTTCCGTTTATGGCAGAATTAATAAAACACATTAATATTCAGGTTGAAACGGAATATATGGTTGTTTCTAGTTATGGGGGAGGAATCACTTCTTCTGGAGAAATACAAATAATTAACGACTTAACAATATCTCCTCAAGGTAGAGATATAATTATTGTTGAAGATATTGTTGATTCAGGATTAACACTTGACACTATTATCAAGTTATTGAAATATAGAGGAGCAAGTTCGGTGGAAGTAGCTTGTTTGCTAAGTAAACCAGATGCTAGAAAAGTCAAAGTTGATGTTAAATATTTAGGATTTAATATCAAAAATGAATTTGTTGTCGGATTTGGATTAGATTATGATCAACTTTATCGTAATCTTCCATTTGTTGGAATATTAAAAGAAGAAATTTATAAAAAGTAAAAAGGAGCGTGAAAATAAATGGCAGATAATAACAATCGTCAGCCGAATAGTCCTAGAGGAAACAAGAGTACATTTCAGTTTATTTTACCTTATCTTGTTATTTTGGGAATTGTAATATTTTTGTTATTTAATGTTGGTAATTGGTTTGGAAATACTACAAGACAATATACTGCACGAGGTTTAATAACAGAGTTACAAACAGTTGATACTAGCAATGTAGAGTCAATAATTGTGTCGCAAAAAGAAACAGTTATAGATATATCAGGAGTAATAGTAGAAAATGGTGAAAAAATAAGTTTCACTGCTGTAGTACCAAACTACTATGAAAGTCAATTATTCCCAGCTTTAGAAAGATTTGGAACAAAAGTAACTATTGAAAATGCTTTCCAAACAAATCTATTTAGTTCATTACTCATTTATTTAATTCCTATTGGATTGGTCGTAATATTAGGATTAATATTTATGTCTAAAATGGGCGGAGCAAATGGTAATAAACAAGCCTTTGACTTTGGGAAATCTCCAGTAAAAAGAATAGAAAACAGTAAAGTTAAATTTGCTGATGTTGCTGGATGCGAAGAAGAAAAGGCTGAGATGGTTGAATTAGTAGAGTACTTAAAAAATCCTAAGAAGTTTTCAAAGATGGGAGCAAGAATTCCTAAGGGAGTTATTTTAAAAGGTGCACCAGGTACTGGTAAAACCTTACTTGCAAAGTCAGTTGCGGGAGAAGCGGGAGTTCCTTTCTTATCAATTTCTGGTTCTGACTTTGTAGAGATGTTTGTTGGTGTTGGAGCATCAAGAGTTAGAGATATGTTTAAAAAAGCTAAACAACTAGCACCAAGCATTCTTTTTATAGATGAAATAGATGCAGTGGGTCGTCAAAGAGGCGCAGGTTTAGGTGGAGGTCATGATGAACGTGAGCAAACATTAAATCAATTGCTTGTTGAGATGGATGGCTTTGAAGATAATGCTGGAATTATTGTTATTGCAGCAACTAATCGTCCAGATGTTCTCGACCCAGCTTTGTTAAGACCTGGTAGATTTGACCGCCAAATCACTGTAGATTTACCAGATAGAAAAGGAAGAGAAGCAATTTTAAAAGTTCATGCAAGAAATAAGAAAATAGCAGCAGAAGTTAATTTTGAAAATATTGCATCAAGAACACCAGGATTTAGTGGTGCAGAACTTGAAAACGTATTAAATGAAGCTGCAATTTTAGCAGTAAGAACTGATAAAACAGAGATTACTACTGAAGATATCGATGAAGCAATAGATCGTGTCATGGGAGGTCCAGCAAAAACTTCCAAAATTATTACACCAAGAGAGAAAACATTGGTTGCTTATCATGAATCTGGTCACGCAATGGTCGGATTGAAGCTAGCAAACGCAATGCGCGTTCAAAAGGTTACAATAATTCCTAGAGGAGAAGCTGGTGGTTATGTTCTAATGACTCCAACTGATGATAGATTCTTAAATACTAAAGGAGAACTGTTAGATCGTATCGCTGGGTTACTTGCAGGTAGAGTATCAGAAGAAATATTCTTCGATGATGTTACAACTGGAGCTCATAACGATATTGAACAAGCAACAAAAATTGCTAGATCAATGGTTACTGAACTTGGAATGTCAAGCTTGGGACCTATTCAATATGAAAGACAAGCTGGTTCAGTATTCTTAGGAAGAGATTATACAAATTCACAAAGGAATTTCTCAAGTGAAGTTGCATATGAAATAGATAAAGAAATACAAAAGATTGTTAATGAGTCTATGGCAAGAGCTAGAAAAATTCTTCTTGATAATAAAGATAAAGTAGAATTAATTGCAAAAACTTTACTTGATAAAGAAACATTAACCAATGAAGAGGTTGTTTCTTTAGTTGAAACTGGAGAACTTCCTAAAAAAGAAAAGAAAGTTGAGCCAGAAGTTCAACCTCAAGTCCAGCAAGAAATAAAAGAACCTACTAAGGAAGAGAATGTTCCTTCCAAAGAAGATTCATCAGAAAGTAAAGAATAATTTATATTGATAAAAACGACTTGTGTCGTTTTTATTTGAATAAAGGAGGGATTATATTTGGATAGTTTAGTAAAAGGATTAATTAGAGATGGTAATATTAGAGTGTATGGAGTAGATAGTTCAATGACTTCAAAAGTTATATGTAAATCTCACAATACAACTCCAGTTGTAAGTGATGCTTTAAGTAGGCTTATAAGCGTTGGAGCAATGATGGCAGGAATGTTAAAAGATGGCAGACTAACATTAAAAATAGAGGGCAATGGGCCAATAAAAATGCTATATGTTGATGCTTCATCAAATGGTGATATAAGAGGATTTGTTGGTAATCCTCTTGTTGAATTACCATTAAATGCTAAAAATAAATTAGATGTAGGAAAAGCAGTTGGGAACTTAGGTGTTTTAACTGTTACTAAAAAACAAAATTTAAAGCAAGATTTTGTTGGCGATGTTATTTTAACAAGTGGTGAAATAGGTGATGATTTTAGTTATTACTTTTATATGAGTGAACAGACACCATCTGTGGTTCTTGTCGGGGCTATTGTTGATACAAATTACGAAGTAAAACTTTCTGGAGGAATGATTTTGCAATTGCTTCCAGGAGCCAGTGAAGAAGATTTTGTTTTTGCTGAAGAATTTGCTCAAAAAACTCCTTCAATTTTAAAACTTTTTGAAGAGCA
>JBAXYK010000095.1:0-3784 GCA_041670825.1 Bacilli bacterium
AATTTTACCATAAAATGTTGAAACCAAGTTCTTCTCAATTTGTAATAATAATTGCGAAAATTCCAATTGATTTGGAGTTACTATTTCTGCCGCAGCAGTTGGAGTTGGAGCCCTCAAATCAGCAACAAAATCACTGATTGTATAATCGACTTCATGACCAACAGCAGATACTATTGGAGTCTTCATTGAGTATATTTTTCTTGCAACAATTTCTTCATTAAATGGCCAAAGATCTTCAATTGATCCGCCACCTCTTCCACAAATAATCACATCAAAATTAAGTTTATCGGCAATATCTAAAGCTTCAACAATAGAAAAAGCTGCCCCCTCTCCTTGAACTAGTGATGGAATCAAAACTAATTCAGCTATTGGCCATCTTCTTTTTATCGTAGTAATTATATCTTTTACAGCTGCCCCCTTAGGCGCAGTAACAATACCAATTTTTTGACAAAATCTTGGGATTTTTACTTTATTAGAATCATCAAAAAGTCCTTCATCAAAGAGTTTTTTCTTAAGTTTTTCAAACTCAACATATAAAGAACCAACACCTTGAGGAATAATTTCTGTTACATATAATTGATAGGTTCCGCCCTGTTCATATAGACCAATATTTGCAGAAACTATAACCTTCATTCCTTCTTGAATCTTTATTCTTACTTTACTAGCATATGAACTGAACATAACTGCACTTATACGTGAAAATTCATCCTTTAAAGTAAAGTACCAATGTCCTGATTGGTGCATTTTTAAATTGGATATTTCGCCGATTATACTTAAATTTCTCAGTTTATAATCTTTTTCCAAAACATCCTTTATATACCTATTTATTAAAGACACACTAATTGGATTGTTCATGATCTGCCACCTTTTGTAAAACTGCATTAACATACTTATATGATTCGTCATCCGAATATTTTTGAGTTAATTTTACGGCTATATTTATCGCAATTTGAGGAGGGATATCTAGAAATTCCATTTCAACATACGCCAAAACCAATATTGCTTGTTCAATTAAGCCTAATCTTTCAAATTTGAATTTCACCAAATATAAACTTATATCATCAACTGCTTTTTGCATATTTCTTATAGTTTCCAAAATAGCTTTTTTTGCAAATGGATCAATATCCTTAGGAGATGAATTGAAAACACTTTTTATTATAGAGTCAATTTCTGGTTTATCCTCTATTCTTAAATAAAACAAATACTGATATATACATATCATTATCAACTCGTGTAGTTTGCTTCTAGAAACAGTCATTCCTTCTTTTTCATCAATAATATCCATATTTTCAAAAACCCCCAAATAATCAAAAATATTTTATCACATATCATATTCTTTTTGTAGTATAATAAAAACAAACTTGCAAAGTAATTTAAACGAGGTACAAAATGGAAAATCTAAAACAAGTATTTGAAGAAAAATATAAAAAAGCAAAAAGTAATAGAGCAACAGCTATTTTTGGAACTATTTTCTCTGGAATAATAATGATTGGAAGTCTTATTGTCGTTCTTTTTGTAGAAAATGGTGGTCAATTGCTATATGGAGTAGGATTAGGATTGCTAGTATTTATAATTACTGTATTTAATGTCTATTTGGAAACAAAAGATATGAAAACATTCAAAAAAGCAATTGAAAATCCCGAAGAATATAAGAATTTACTTGATGAAAAAAAACCAGTTTATCTTGAAGATAGTGAGCTTGAAAATAAAACTATTGGAGGAAAAGTTAAAAGTAAACGTGGTTTCAAATATGAAGAACGCGCTAACAAGAATAATGATAAAAAAGATGACAAATAGAAGGTTGTCATCAAATTAATAAATTAAAAAACAGACTAGCATCAACTAATCTGTTTTTTTAAATTATGATTTAACATCGTCTACTTTAATATGTATTTTTTTTGGTCTTATTTCAGTAGTAAACATTAATACTTGTTCTACTTTTTCTTGCAAATAATTACAAATTTCTCCTACATTATAACCATATTTCACGCGAATAAATATATTTATAAATAAATCACCTTTTCCATTAAAACGGCAATTAACTGGCTCTGTTTTAAAAAGAACTGAGTGACTATCTGGTATAATAACACCTTCAACCTCTTTAATTGCTGTGGTTGTTATTTCAGAAATTGCTTTAGTTGAAATTCCTAAATTTCCATTAGTAGTAAAATTCTTTATTAAATGGTATTTATACTTTGACATTTGCATAACCTCCAGTATCGTTGTAATTATATCATACTTAAATTTATTTTTAAATATAGAAGAAACAATAAAAAAAGAGCCTAATTACTAAGCTCTTGAATCATATTCACCAGTATCAGTTCTAATGACTAATTTTTCGCCTTCATTTATAAACAATGGAACTTTTACAACATAGCCTGTTTCTAATGTTGCTTCTTTAGTAGCTTTAGTTGCTGTATCGCCTCTAACACCTGGATCTGTATGTTTTACTACAAGCTCAACTTTAACAGGTAATGCGATACCAATAATCTCCTTTTGATAAGAAGTTATCTCTACATCTTGGTTTTCAACAAGAAAGTTTATTTCCCATTGAAGTCTTTCTTTAGGAATATTTATTTGCTCATAAGTTTCATTATCCATAAAAACTAAGTCATCACCATCAGCATATAAATATTGATGAGATTTCTTATCAAGATGAACGGCCTCAACCTTATCTCCACCTGTAAAAGTTACTTCTTTAATAACTCCATTACGAAGGTTCTTAACTTTTACTTTTATAATCATGCCTCGCATAGCAGTTTTATTGTGCATGATATCTAAAACAGAGAAAATTTCATTTTCATAAGCAAAAGAGGTTCCTGGTTTTAAATCATTTACTTGAATCATTTTTTCCTCTCCTTTTACCTAGTATATAATAGCAAATAATTATCAACATTTAAATAGAAATATGAAAATAATTGCGTATTATACCCTTGATAAATACATATTTGTCTTTTTTTCCTTGTCTAATGTAGTTATTTCTTCATGTCCTGGATAAACTGTTAAATCATCGGGAAGTGTTTTTAGTAACTTCAATGATTCAGTCATCTCTTTCATGCTTCCACCTGGTAAATCTACCCTACCGATATCTACAGAAAACAATGTATCCCCCGAAAATAGTGCTTTCTCTTTTTTAAACCAAAAACATACACTTCCTTTTGAATGCCCTGGAGTATTTAAGACGATAACATTATTATCATTAAAATCATCAAGTGATAATATTGTTGTTTCTAGTTTTATTGTCATACCCAAGATGGGTAACTCTGATTTTTTGTTAGGTGTGTCAATAAAAATCATATCTTCAAGATTCATGTAGGTCTTGCAATTGAAAAAAGAAGCCACCTCATCTACTGCACCACAATGATCAAAATGACCATGAGTTAGCAGTATTGCCTTGACATATTTATATTTGCTCTTAACATATTGTATAATTCTTTGATAGTCATACCCAGGATCGATTATATAACAACTGTCGTTTTCACCGATAATGTAAGTATTTCCTTGAACTGGTCCATTTGGAATTTGTTTTATTTCACTCATATTTTACTCCCTCCAATTTAATGATACACCATAGCAACAAAAATATATGAAAAAAAACCTTGTTAGGTTTTTATTTCTTTTCTTTATGAACAGTTTTTTTCGTGCAACGCTTACAATATTTGTTGACCTCTAAGCGATCAGGATGTAAACGTTTATTTTTGGTTCCAATATAATTTTCTTCACCACAAACCGTACACTTATAAGTGATATAATCTCTCATTTGAAACACCCCCGAATTCTCATA
>JBAXYK010000096.1:0-3769 GCA_041670825.1 Bacilli bacterium
ACTTATTTCTTTGTATGCATTATAAGAAGGTAACCACACCTCTATGTCATAAGTCATTGCAGAACCAAATCCCATATCACCCGTGCATAATTGAATTACTCTATATGGCAATTCAAGTTTTTGTAATATTTCTTCAGCATCATGGGTTAACTCCTCTAAGTTTTGGTATGAAGTCTCTGGTGTTGTGAATCTTACTAATTCTACTTTGTTAAATTGATGCAATCTTATTATGCCTCTTGTGTCTCTTCCTGCAGAGCCAGCTTCACTTCTAAAGCAAGGTGTATAGGCACAATACTTTATAGGTAGTTGTTTAATATCAAGTATTTCATTTGCGTGCAAATTAGTTACAGGAACCTCTGCTGTTGGTATTAAATAAAAACCTTCTTTTTCAATCTTGAATAAGTCTTCTTCAAATTTTGGTAATTGACCTGTCCCATACATTGAAGTTGCATTTACCATAAAAGGAGGAATTATTTCTTTTATGCCGTGTTCGTAGGTGTGAACATCTAACATGAAATTCATAACAGCTCTTTCTAGTCTTGCTCCAAGTCCTTTATTTACTACAAATCTTGCTCCAGTTATCTTTGTTGCTCTATCAAAATCTAGAATATCTAAATCAACACCTAAATCCCAGTGAGCCTTTGATTCAAATTCAAACTTTCTTGGAGTTCCCCAACGGCGCATTTCCTTATTCTCAGTTTCATCTTTTCCTATAAAGACTCTTTCATTTGGTAGATTTGGTAATTCATCCATGTTTTTTTGAATCTTTTTCTCACATTCTGCAACTTCCAAGTCTAATTTTGAAATATCCTCACCAATTCCAGCAATCTCTTCAAAAAGCTTTGCTGTATCTTCACCATTTTTCTTATAGATTCCTATAAGTTTGGATTGTTGATTTCTAAATTGTTTTAATTCTTCTACTTTTTGTAGTTTCTCTCTTCTTAGTTCATCAAAAGAGATTATTTCCTTCACAAAAAAGGAATAATCCTTTCCTCTAGTGTTCAATCTTTGAATTATTTTTTCGGGATTTTCACGTATTAATTTAATATCTAGCATATAATTTCCTCCATCTTTTATAAATAAATAAAAAGGCTCCTTAGTAAGGGACGAATTAATCGTGGTGCCACCCTATTTCAATTGTTTCACGTGAAACAATATTCTCATAATGATAACGGTTTTCTACCGGGGAAGGTTCTCCATCCCTCTTGCAAGTGGATTCATCAAACATTGATAATTGCTTTGCACCAAGCAGCAATTCTCTATAATATCAATAAAAGATTACTATTCTTGCTCATCGATTTATCTAATTATATACTTTTGCTTTGATTAAAATCAATAAAAAAAGACAAAGCTTGTACTGCTTTGCCTTTTAAAACCTTTATTCAATATCTTCTTGAATTTCCTCTTCGTGATCTGTAACAGCTATTGAGGCTACTTCTTGATCATCATCAAGGCGTATTATTGTAACTCCTTGAGTATTTCTGCTATAGACTTTAACTTGACTTAAAGGAAGTCTAATAATAATGCCTTTAGTTGTTGTTATCAACAAATCCTCATCACCATTTACAGCTCTCATTGCAACAAGATTTCCATTCTTCTCAGTGATATTAATTGTTTTTACGCCTTTACCACCTCTTTTTGTTAAGCGGTAATCTTCTTTATTAGATAACTTACCAAAACCCTTTTGAGTTATTGATAATACATATTGTCCTTCTTCAGAAGTCGTAACTCCAACAACCTCGCCATTATCGGTGTTAATGCCGTTAACACCAGCAGCATTTCTTCCCATAACTCTTACATCATCTTCATTAAATCTAACTACTTTACCTTTTGATGATGCAATTAAGATTTCTTCTGCTCCTGATGTATTCTTGACATCAAATAGTTGATCATTTTCTCTTAGAGTGATAGCTATTTTCCCACTTTGTCTAATATTTTCAAATTGGTCTAAGCTAACCCTCTTAACCACACCATTCTTGGTAACAAATACTAAATTGCGATCATTGCTATACTTATCAACACTTATAATAGCTCTAACTTTTTCATCTTTTTCATTCTTTAATAGATTAATTATTGGTAGTCCTTTACCTTGACGAGAGTATTCAGGAATTTGATAACCTCTCATTCTATAAACCTTACCATAATTTGTGAAGAAAAGAATATCTGTATGAGTTGATGTTATGAGCATTTTATCAACAACATCATCATCATGAGTGGTCATTCCCTTAATTCCTTTGCCACCTCTATTTTGCAAACGATAAGTATCTAGATTTACTCTTTTTATATAACCATTTGTGGTTAATGTTATTATAATGTCTTCAACTGGGATAAGTTCTTCATCCTCGATTTGTGATGAATCATTAGAGAATGTTGTTCTTCTTTCATCTTTATACTTATTCTTTATTTCAATTAAATCATTCTTTATTACTTCCATCAATAATCCATGATTTTCAAGAATACCTGTTAAATTCTCAATTACACTTCTTACCTCGGTTATCTCTAGGTCTATTTTTTCTTGTTGTATACCTGTTAACCTTTGTAATTGCATCTCCAAAACAGCTTTCGATTGACGTTCGCTTAATTGGAAATTATCCGCTAAAGCTTTTTGAGCAATTTCATTGTTTTTTGATTGACGAATAATTTTAATTATTTCATCAATATTTCTACTTGCAATACTTAACCCCAATAAAATATGTTCTCTTTCCTTGGCTTTATTCAAATCAAATTGGCTTCTTCTTGTCAAAACCTCAATTTGATGTTCTATAAATGCATTTAAGACATCCTTAAGAGGTAAAATTCTTGGCTCGCCCTTAACAAGTGCTAGCATATTTATGCTATATGATGTTTGTAATTGTGAATACTTGAATAGGTTATTTAATATTACATCTGGAATTGCTTCCTTTTTTAGTTCTATTACAATTCTTATTCCTTCTCTTGAAGATTCATCTCTTAAATCTGTTATGCCTTCAATTACTTTGTTTTTTACAAGGTCTGCGATTCTTTCTATCATTGCTGATTTATTAACTTGATATGGAATTTCTGTAACTATTATTTTGTTTTTCCCATGTTCTGCTTCGTGTATTTCGCACTTTGAACGCAAAACTATTGAACCATTCCCAGTTTCATAGGCTTTTTTAATTCCTGATTTCCCCAAAATAATTCCTGCTGTAGGAAAGTCTGGACCTTGAATATAATTCATAAGTTCAATTACTGATAGTTCTTTATTTTCAATCAAGGCCAAAGTAGCATCTATTACCTCTGCTAGATTATGAGGTGGAATATTGGTTGCCATACCAACAGCAATTCCTGTAGACCCATTAATTAATAGATTAGGAATTCTAGCAGGCAAAACCTCTGGTTCTAATTCCTCGCCATCATAATTAGGAACAAAATTTACAGTATCCTTATTAATGTCTCTGACCATCTCGGATGCTATTTTTGACATTCTAGCTTCTGTATAACGCATTGCAGCTGCTGAATCGCCATCAATTGATCCAAAGTTACCATGACCATCAATCAATACATATCTTGTCGAAAATTCTTGAGCAAGTCTAACCATAGACTCATAAATTGCCGAATCACCATGTGGGTGATATTTTCCCATAACATCACCAACAATTTTAGCTGATTTTTTATGTGGTGTATTATAGGTAAAACCTTGTTCATTCATTCCATAAATAATTCTTCTATGAACCGGTTTTAATCCATCTCTAACATCTGGAAGTGCTCTTGCCACAATTACAGACATTGCATAGTCCAGGAAGGATGA
>JBAXYK010000097.1:0-3726 GCA_041670825.1 Bacilli bacterium
CTTTTTTGATGATGATGGTATTTTAGCAAAAGATACAGTTATTATTGAAAAAGGAATATTGAAGAAGGGGATTAGTGATAGTCTTTCTGCACTTCAATTAGGGACTGTTCCTACTGGTAATGGTAGACGTGAATCTTATAAAAGAAAAGCTTACTCAAGGATGACTAATACATTTTTTGCTCCTGGCAAAGATAAATTAGATGACATGATAAAATCTATCAAGCACGGTTACATGCTTTTTGAAACTAATAATGGTATGGAAGATCCAAAAAATTGGGGCATTCAATGTGTTGCTGAGTATGGAATAGAAATTATTGATGGTAAATTAACTGATAATTATGTATCACCAGTTGTAATGAGTGGATATGTTCCAGATTTGTTAAAATCCATTTCTATGGTTTCTGAAGATTTGGAAGTAATTGGAGCAGGTCAATGTGGTAAAGGTTATAAAGAATGGGTTCGAGTTAGTGATGGCGGACCATATTTGAAAGCAAAGGTGAAATTAGGATGATAGAAAAAATTAAGAAATTACTTAATAGTAATAGTAAAATTAATGCTTGGAAAATTAATTATAGCGAGATTAAAAGTTGTGAATTATTCTATGTCTTAAAAAATCTTGAAATAAATAGAGCTACCGAAGATATAAAATGTGATGTGACAATTTATCATGATTTTGATAAATATAGAGGTTCATCAACTATAGCTATTGAACCATTTATGGATGAGAATGATATCAAAAAAGAAATAGATAAAGCAGTATATAGAGCTTCATTTGTCAAAGATGAGTATTATGATATCCCTTCGAAGTCCAATGATGTTATGGGGAAAATTAGCAGTAATTTTCCTGAAAAGAGTCTTAATGAATGGGCAAAATTAATAACAGATGCTGTTTTCAAAGCAGATGTTTATAAAAATGGTTGGATTAATTCTACTGAAATATTTTTATACGATACTAAAAACATTTGTATTAATTCTAATGGTGTCTTCCATGAATATAAAAAATATAGCGGAATGATTGAAGTCATTCCTACATGGAGCAAGAATAAAGAAGAATTTGAATTATATAAGAATTATGAATTTGCTGAAATTGACTTAGCAAGAATAACATCAGAAGTTAATGAGATACTTCTTCAATCTAGAGATAGAAGTGAGGCTATTAAACTACCTAAAGGAACTAATGTAAAAGTTTTATTAAGTGGTAGAGATATTAACTCATTCTTTAGTTATTTTGCAAATCAACTTCAATATGCTACAGTCTATCAGAAAATGTCAATGTTTGAGCTTAATAAATCATGCCAAGGAAAATCTCCAAAGGGTGATAAGTTAAATATGAAAATGTCACCATTTGTTTTAGAAAGCTCATCTTCATCTCCAATAGACTTTGATGGGATAATTTTAAAAGATGAACTAATAATAAAGGATGGAATATGTCAAAAATATTGGGGAAATCAAAGATTTGGTTATTATTTAAATCAAGAAAAGCCAACGGGAATGATTCCAAACATGGTGGTAGAAGGCGGTTCTAAATCTTTACAAGAAATGAAAAAAGAACCATATCTAGAATGTGTTGCTTATTCAGGTCTTCAAGTTGATCCATTTACAGGTTATGTAGGTGGAGAGGTTAGGTTAGCTTACTATTTTGATGGTGAAAAGACATACCCCGTTACTGGATTATCAATTAGTGGTGATTTAGAGAAGATTAAAGAAAGCATGTTCTTTTCAAAAGAAATTATCTCAAGGAAAAATTATAGTGGCCCTAGTCATATAGAAGTTCCTTGCTTCAAAATTTTATAAATATATTTATTGACATAATTAGTGTTAAATGTTATTATTAACTAGCGAAAACGAATATGTGAAAAGAAGAGGCACCCGCTTCTCACCTGATTGTTTAAGACTTTGGGTAAAATGTCACGAAAATTATTGGATATAAATGATTTTTTACGGGTGCATTTGCACTCGTTTTTATTTGAATTTGGAGGTGTCAGCTTATAACAGCAGTAAGCAATAATCCTTATAATGGTAATAGAATGCCAATTAAGGAAAATGAAGACTTAGTAAATGGTTTAATTAGATTTGCAGAAGTCTTAGTAATCGATGAAAATGGTCAATCACTTGGAGTGAAACCACGCAGAGAGGCTCTAAGATTAGCTGAAGAGGCTAATTTAGATTTACTTTGTGTTGCTCCAATGGCAAAACCACCAGTTTGCAAAATTTTAGATTATGGTAAATATCGTTTTGAACAACAAAAGAAAGCAAAGGAAATAAAGAAGAATCAAAAAATAATTGAAACTAAAGAGGTTCGCTTTACTCCACAAACCGATATGCATGATTTAGAAGTAAAAGCAAAGGCTACTATTAAGTGGCTACAAGATGATTGTAAGGTGAAGGTGACAGTGCGTTTTAGAGGTCGCCAAATGTCCCACATTGAAGTTGGTGAAGAAACAATGCGAAAATTTTTAGAACTTATTTCAGAGTATTGCATTGTTGAAAAAGAGCCACTAATGGAAGGAAGACAATTATTTGCCATTCTTTCAGGTAAAAAGAAAAGTTAATTTGTCATATTATTAGGAGGAGTTTATATGCCAAAAATGAAAACAAAAAAGTCTGCAGCAAAGCGTTTTAAAAAAACCGCTAATGGCGGATTAAAAAGAAAACATGCTTATCGTCAACATATTGCTCATGGTTTAACAAAAAAACAAAGACGCCATTTAAGCAAACCTGCTATGGTTCATGAAAGTGACTTAAAGCGTATTAAAGAATTGTTTCAAGGATAAAGGGAGGTAAATGTAAATGGCAAGAGTACAAGGTGGATTTTCCACTCGTCGTTATCACAAAAAAGTATTAAAATTAGCAAAAGGATATTTTGGATCAAAGCATCGTCTATATAAAACAGCAAATGAGCAAGTAATGAAATCATTAGCTTATTCATATAGAGATCGTCGCAATAAAAAAAGAGATTTCCGTAAATTATGGATTACTAGAATTAATGCAGCATGTAATCAACTAGGAATTTCTTATTCAAAATTCATGTATGGATTAAGAATTGAAGGAATTGAGATTAATCGCAAGATGCTTTCAGAAATTGCTATCACAGATTCTAAAGCATTTGAAAATTTAGTAGAAACTGCAAAAAAAGCCTTGCAAAGTGGCAAAAAACCAGTTGAGAAGGCACCAGTTGAAAAAGCTCCAAAAATTAAAGTGAGCGAAAAAGAAGATGGTAAAGTTTTAGTTGCAGTTGAAGCTCCCGCAAAGGAAAAGAAGACTGTAAAAAAAGCTGCAGCTGTAGAACCAGTAGTAGAGAAAAAGACTACTAAAAAGCCAGCAGCAAAAAAAGAAATTAAAGAAGAAGCAGTAGAAAAAAAGGCTGTAGCTAAAAAACCAGCCAAGAAAGTTGCAGAACCTGCTAAAGAAAAAGAAGATGTAGCAGCACCTAAGAAGAAGGTTACAACTAAAAAAGAAACTTCTACAAAGGAAAAGCCTGTAGCAGAAAAAAAGCCAGCAGCTAAGAAAACAACTAAAAAAGTTGCTGAATAATATTTATTAAAAAAGAAGGAATTAATGATATTCCTTCTTTTATTTTGTAAACACTAGATCTTTTTTAATTTTGCCAATAGATTTCATAAAAAGAATTGTATCTTTTAGTGTATCTACCATTTTTCTAGGATAGTAATTCAAAGTTTTTGTTGCTTTTTCGTGAGAAAATTTTGCATTGCTAGTAAGAGTATA
>JBAXYK010000098.1:0-3714 GCA_041670825.1 Bacilli bacterium
AGTTATTAGATATTGATATGCTCCTTCACTTTTAAAGATTACTCCACTTCCTAGACCATAATAATCACCTTTTTTGTCATAATTAATAACACTTACAACTGCTTTTTCGGCACTTTCAATTATAAGGTTATCTATATCTTGATATAATGTTAGATTCGTCGTTGTCGTTAGTTCTTTGCTCGTGCTTGTTATATCAACTTCATTGCTATAACTTATGGCTGGGATTGAACTTGCCAAAAAAACTAAGGATAGCACTCCACCAAATAAACTATTCATCCTCAAAATCACTCATCCCCTTCGTAATTTGGTATCTATCTGCGACTTCTATACTAATATTCCCATATGATATACCACATTCTTCAAAAACACTTATTAGTGTATCATATGCTAACTCTTTAGTATTTGCATCCTCACTAATGTGAGCAAGTCGCAAACTTTTTGTCCTATCACCTATTACTCTTGATAAAATAATGGCAGCGTCGTCATTTGATAAATGACCCTCCATTGACATTATTCTTCTTTTCAAATAATAAGGGCGATTAGTATGTAAAAGCATCTTGACGTCGTGATTACTTTCAAATATATAATGCGTCGCATTTGTTATATATTGGAAATATTTTTCTTTCACGTATCCAGTATCTGTCATATATACAAGGGATTCTTTCTCATCTTTTACAATATATCCGATTGGGTTATTGCAATCATGGGAAAGAGGAATTGGTGTGATTTTAAATCCAGCAATGAGATATTCTTGAAAAGGAAAAAGAATATTACTATTATTTAAATTTGCTAAAGTATCTTGGCTACTATATATTTTAGCAAAATCAAAATTTTGAATAGATCTTATATGATCAATATGCTCATGTGTTATAAGAACTGCTTCAATTTGCTCTATACTTATATTTAACTCTTCTAACTTTGAATATAATTCAGAACTTGGAATACCACAATCAATCAAAATTGTGTGTCCATTACTTTCAATTACTGTCGAATTTCCTCTAGACCCACTTGCCAAAATTGTATAATTCATTAATTTTTACTTCCTTCGTCGCGGTAAGTCATTGACCTAAATTCTCCATATTTTTTAGTAAAAACTAATTTT
Source organism: Bacilli bacterium (assembly GCA_041670825.1). Lineage (GTDB taxonomy): Bacteria > Bacillota_I > Bacilli_A > RFN20 > UBA1709 > JAQUUH01. Next base: position 1,103 of record JBAXYK010000098.1, read on the forward strand.
ACCATTCCTGTAGCACCATTACGATGTTTTGCTATTATAAGTTCAGCAGGAACAGATTCTTTTTTCTTTGCATCTTCAGAATGATCATAATAGTCATCTCTATATATAAATAGCACTACATCAGCGTCTTGTTCTATTGCTCCTGATTCTCTTAAATCTGAAAGCATAGGTCTTTTATCTCCGCCTCTTTTTTCAACGTTTCTAGAAAGCTGTGCTAAACATATGACTGGAACATTTAATTCTCTTGCCATAGCTTTTATTCCTCTTGAAAGTTCAGAAACTTCTTGAACTCTATTTTCTGGTTTTGATTTCCCTTGAAGAGTAATCATTCCAAGATAATCCACAACTATCATGGCTAAATTGTCTCTTTGAGACTTCAATTTTCTAGCCTTTGATTGAATATCAATTAATCTTGCAGCTGGAGTATCATCAATATATATTTCATATGATCCTATCTTTTTTATACCATCTTGAAATTTTATCAAATCTTCATTATTCAATTTAAAATCTCTCAATTTATCTGATTCTAGATATGAACTTGTAGAAATCATTCTTTTAACAAGTTGCTCTGCTGGCATCTCAAGAGAAAATATTGCTATTGGTTGTTTAGTATCTCTTGCAGCATTTAAAGCAAAATTAAGAGCTAATGCTGTTTTACCCATTGAAGTTCTTGCTGCTAAAACAACCATATCTCCTTTTTGAAATCCATTAGTTATTTTATCTAAATCGCCAAATCCACTAGGAACACCAGTAGTTACTTTCTTGTTTATAGAACTTCTAAATTTTTCATATATTTTGGATAGAACACTTTCTGAAGTTTCAAAGTCTCCTATTTTACGATTTCTTGCAATTTCTACTACCTTTTTTTCTAAATCATCCAGGTACTCTGAACTATCTCCAATATTACTATCAGAAAAATCTTTAACAACTCTATTTATTAAATCTAATAAATCCCTTAAGTTCTTTTTTTCTTTTAACAAACCTATATAATACTCTGAATTTGTAGTTACAACACCTTCACATAACTCTACAAGCGCTGCTACTCCACCAATTTCTTCAAGTTTATTCATAGAAACTAACTCATCGGTAACAGTTGTAATATCTACTGGCAATTGGCGTTGAGACAAATGATTCATACACCTAAAAAGCAACCGATTATTAGGTACATAAAAATCATCTTCGACTAACGAAGAAAGAGCGATTTTTAAAGAATCTTCATCAACCATCATTGTTCCGAGTGTGGCTCTTTCTGCCTGCTCACTATATGGGTATTCAATTGCCATAAGTAATTACCTCCTAATTATTTTGTTTCCTCTTTAACTTCTACATTAATGACTGCAACAATGCCCTTCATTAATTCAAACTTTGGTCTAGACCAACCAAAATTACTTATTGGTTGATTATCTATAAATTTTCTTTTATCAAGTTCTATACCATGTTTGTTTTTTAATTCTTCACAAATTTGTTTTGTTGATATTGAACCAAACATTTGACCATCTTTACCTGATTTTGCTTTAAATGATAAATTTATTTTTTCTAATTCTTTTTTAAGATTTAGGGCTTCTTCTTTTTTCTTTTCATTTTCAATCTTTTGTTTTATCTCTTCTTCTTTTTTTACTTCAAGGCCTCTTTCTGTTGCCTTAACAGCAAGATTCTTGGCAAACAAAAAATTAGTAGCATAGCCATCTGAGACTTCAGCAACACTTCCTTTTTTACCAACATTCTTTACATCTTGTAATAAAATAACTTTCATAATTTTCACTCCTAATCATTTCTAACTTCATTAATATACAAATCAAGCAATTTTATAAGTTCTGCTTTTACATCCTGTAATGTCTTATCTTTTATTTGAGCAGCAGCCATTGAAAAATGGCCTCCGCCGCCCATTTTTTCTAGTATCATCTGTACATTTATTGTACCATCTGATCTAGCACTAATCCCAATATCTGTTTGCGATATTCTGCCTATAACAAATATGGCCTTGATGCCCTTAACACCCATGGCTTCTTTACCAACTTTTGCAAGCATAGTTCGATCAATAATAATATCTTCTGTAGCACTAGCAACCACTATACCAAAATGGATAGTTTCTGCATTATTCATTATTTTTGTTTTTAATAAATATTCTTCATACTCATCTTTTAAATAGTTGTTAGCTGCTACAATATTAGCTCCATATTCTTTTAAGTTCATTGCGGCTTCAAAAGTATAGGATGATGTGGCACTCTTAAACCCATTAGTGTCTAATAGTAAGCCTGTAAACATAATTGTTGCAACCCTATTATCAACTTCAATTTTATTTTGATTAAACTTTAAAAGCTCAATAACTATTTCTCCTGTTGAAGAAGCTGTAGTTTCAATTATCGCAAATACTGGATTATCTATAGCATCTTCTGCTCGACGATGATGATCAATTACTGCAACATTTTTGGCAACTTCAATCAACTTAGGACATGTAGTCAATTTTGAACGGTTAACATCAACAAGTATTACCAATGTATTATCATTATTAAGTTGAAGTGCTTTTTCTTCTGAAATAAAAATATCATCAATTTCTTCTTTTGAAAAAATATCTCTAATAGCAGATCTAGTTTTCATTTCCATATTTGAAA
>JBAXYK010000099.1:0-3708 GCA_041670825.1 Bacilli bacterium
CTAAAGCAAGTCCAATAATCGTTTCTTTTTTGTTAGGAGTTTCATCCAATTCATATACTATATCATTGTTTTTATTGTTATTTTTATTAGGATTGTATTCGAGCACGAAAAACACCTTCTTCCAAGGATATTATAACAATTTTCTATATAGATATATACCCCTTTTTTTGCTATAATAAATTCACTGATAGGAATTGATGCTATGAAAAAATATGGAAAATCTTATCCTCTTTTATCAATAATTGTGACATTTTGTACCTTTATTTTGGTTTTATTTGTCTCTTTAGTACCAACTGCTATGAACAGAAATTTCTATGAAGACCAATTTATTGAAAATAATACTACTCAAGCAGCAAAATTAACACTTGATGATTTAAATGAACTTATTGATCACACATTAAAATACACATATGGGAATCTTGAACACTTGCAATACCAAATTACCACAACAGATGGTATTACTAAAGATGCTTTTAATGACCGTGAAATTGCTCATATGGAAGATGTGCAAAAACTCTTTATAAATGGAAGAAGATTAACAGATATATGTGCATTACTTTTTGTGATTATCACATTTTTCTTGGTCTGGAAAAAGGATAAGATAAATCATAAGACATTTACTATATCTTTAATAACTTTATCATCAATATTTCTAATAATGTTAGCTGTATTAATATATGCTGCAACAAATTTTGATCAAGCCTTTACCATTTTTCATCAAATCTTTTTTAATAATGATCTTTGGTTACTGGATTTTAATGATATGCTGATAATTATGTTACCAGAATCATTATTCTACGCTATTGCTACAAGAACATTAATCAAATTTTTAATTTTTATTATACTTATAAGTGGGTTACTTCTATTTTTAAGACACCATTATATTAAAAAAGAAAAAAAGTTGGTTAGTTAATAAAAACTCCAACTTCCTTTTCTTTTAAAACCTAAATTCTCATAAAAACTTATTAATTTATCATTTACCACTCCCACCAAAATATCATGATGGGTTTTTTTGGCTTCATATTTAGCTGAATTTACTAATTCAAGTCCAAGCGATTTATTTCTAAATTCTTTTTTCAAAGCCAAATAACTTAAGTATATAAATTTTGTTCCTATTCTTTCAAAAACAAATCCACCTATTATATCATTATTCAATTTTGCAAAATAAAAGCGCCCTCCAAAACCTTTTACACTGCTTAATTCAGCAACATAATCTTCATCTTTAAATTCTTGAATATTTTCTTTAATGAATTTAATGTAATCATAATAACTAACCTGATCTATTTTCAAAATGCACTTAACATCAAATGAATTTGAAAAATACATTAATTGACAGTTACCTGTGCGTTCATGTTCAAAATACACATCATTTTTATTGCCATATTTTCCATATCTAGATACGTAATTAAGCATTCCGGATTTGAAATCATATCCTTCAAGATTTCTTTGAACATCTCCAAACCATGATGATACTATACCTTCTTTGATAAAGTAATCAACATCATCATTTTTAATAGCAATTTTAATATCTCTTATAAGTGGGTTAGAAAAGAATAAAGGAATCTCTTCTTTTGGCAAAGAGAAGTTTTTAATCATATCTTTTAAAACAATTACATAATTATTCGTAGAATTATTGATATAACTCAATAAAACCCTATCATTTGATTTTGAATTTTGGGTGTTTGTATACGCCAAAAGCTTTATGCCAGGAATGACCTCCACATAAACATGGGTCGTCAATGTGTGTCTAACCACCTCATATTTTAGGTTGCATTTTTCAATTACTTCTTTTAGTAAGGCAATACTTGGTAAGCCACCTTTAATACTTTTTAATTTTACAATCTCAGCATTATTAATGTTAGAGTTGTTAGAATAAATATAAACCGAATAATTTGAATCATAAAATAAGTCTTTACCTATTGATTGTTCATTCAAATAAAAAGCGCATTTACTTATAAATGTATCATCTTCTTTGTTCAAGTGATGAATAAATGCATAGCCTTTACTCGTGCGATAACAAGTCATCTCAGGTAGTTTAATTAAAATAGGTTCTTTTTTATCTAAAAACCACAACAATGGCTTACTTATATCAAATAATATTTCGTAATTCAATCTAGAAACCCCCTTATTACTTTCGACCTAATAATTGGTTATATAAATCATAGTATTTATTTGCACTAGAATACCATGAATAATCTATACTCATCGCATTTTTAACAATCCTACGCCAAATAACTGGATGAGAAAAATGTTCTAAACTTACATTTATTGCGTATTTTAATCCATATTCATCATAATCATTAAATACAAAACCAACACCTTTTTTATCATCTGCAGAATAATTTATTACAGTGTCTTTTAATCCGCCACAATTTCTTACAAGTGGAACAGCTCCATATCTTAATGCTATTAATTGACCAACTCCACATGGTTCAAATAGTGATGGCATTAAAAACATATCTCCACCAGCATAAATTTGATGAGCTAGTTGATCATTATATCCTATAAAAATACCAATATTGTTTGGATATTTTGTACGGTATCTTTCAAGTTCTTGTATATATTGTTGTTCACCACTCCCCAAAACTATTAATTGAGTGTTTTTTGACATCATGTAATCAATATTTTTTAACACTAATTCAATCCCTTTTTGAAAAGTCAATCTTGTTACCATGATAAAAAGAGGAATATTTTGATTAACTTCTAAATTGAATTTCTTTTGTAAATACTCTTTGTTCTCTAGTCTTAATGCATCATATTTTTCATAATTTCTAACAATCATTTCATCTTTTTTAGGATTATAAATGTCGTAATCAATTCCATTTAATATACCAATGAAATCATCTTTTCTATATGTAAGTAATTTCTCTAATCCATATGAGAATTCTCCGTTTTGCAATTCTTTAACATGGTTTTTACTAACTGTAGTTATTTTATCAGCATAAATTAGGCCAGATTTTAAATAAGATAATGCATCTTTAAATCTAGTTTGTCCATTATAATAACAATCCATAGATATATTAAATATATTCTTGAGATTATCTTTATCACATAATCCCTGATATGCTGCATTATGAATTGTCATGATTATTTTTGTGTCTTTAAATTGCTCTACATCTTTATTATTTTCTTTAATAAGTGGAGCAACCATCCCAGCTTCCCAATCATGCAATTGTATAATATCAAACTTCAATCCAAGTTCTTTTATCATTCTTATAATTGCAACATTAAAAAATCCGTATCTTAGATAATCATCATCATATCCATAGATCTGTTCACGCCTGAAATACTCTTCATTATCAATAAAATAGTAATTCAAGTTATCTTTTTTGTACTTAAAAACGCCAACATACTTTTTAGCTTGATTTATATCAACATAAAAATACTTTAAAAATTCAAAATCTTTGACATATTTGTTATCTATTGATTTATATTTTGGCAAAACTATACTTACTTCAATATCTTTCTGGCCCAAAAATTTTGGTAACTCACCAACCACATCACCAAGACCTCCGGTTTTTACAAAAGGTACTGCTTCGGATGCTACAAACAAGACCTTCATTATATTACATCCTCCTGCTTAACAATAAGTGGATCTTGCCTAGAGCCAACTAATTCTTTTATTGTTAATATTTCTGCTTCTTTATCTACAATAACATAATTAAGATGTGTATTTTCGGAAATTCTGACATTCGATAGCAATATTGA
>JBAXYK010000100.1:0-3679 GCA_041670825.1 Bacilli bacterium
TTGCTTTATGATATTCATATAACTCGTTTGCTTTTTGCTCCAAATCTGAAGCCAAAAAGACATTATACCTACTATCGCTTTCATGACGCTGGATTATATTTAATACAGTATCTTCCTCACATAAATTGTAATTTGGATTACTTATTTCAATACTATCAACTTTACAAGTTTTACTTAATAAAACAATATTTACTAAATTATCAACATCTACTTCCATTATTCTAGATAAATACTTTAACTTGAATTCATTGACTAGAAGTGGATTATCCACTATTTGCGTTGTTTTACCATCGCTCAAAACCCATTTTTCATCAATATCTTTACCTGTTAAAAAACCATAATAAAACTTAGTTGAAATGGCATAAATAAAGCGATCTCCTAAAATTAAGTGGTCAACATATAAATATTTACCTTCAGCTATTCTAAGACATAAATCATATAAATATAAATAATCATTTTTATTAACATATTTCTTGAAATATCTTCTAATACGCTTGTTTTTTAAAATTCCAATACAAATATCTTCAACACTATCTTTGAACACAAAAAGTATTGAAAGAATCAATACAAGTATGATTATTATTACAAAAACAGTGTCTCCATTCATATTAATACCTCTATGCAATCTCTAGAGCAATTTCCATCATTTGTAAAAACTTTTTTTCTCTTTCTTCTGGAGTAGTAACTTGATGATTAACTAAAGAATCAGATACGGTTAAAATTGTTAGTGCTTGTTTATTTAAAAATGCAGCATTAGCAAATAATGCATATGATTCCATCTCTACTGCTAAAACTCCTAGTCTTTGCCAGTTTTTCCAAAACTCAGAATCAGCTCCATAAAAAACGTCACTTGATAAAACATTACCAACATGGACTTTCATATCTTTATTTTTAGCATACTCATATGCTTTATTTAATAATTCAAAAGAAGAAACAGCACTATAAGTATTACCCTTCAAATCATATTGACTAGCCCAATTTGAATCTGTACAAGCTCCTTGAGCAATAACAACATCATAAACATTAATGTATTCTTGGAAAGCTCCACAAGTCCCTACTCTAATTATTTTTTCAACTCCATAAAAATTATATAATTCATATGAATATATACCAATTGATGGCATACCCATTCCAGACCCCATAACGCTTACTTTTTTGCCTTTATACATCCCAGTATAACCAAACATGTTTCTAACAGCATTAAATTGTTTTACATCACTAAGAAAAGTATCAGCAATAAACTTTGCCCTTAATGGATCTCCTGGCATTAAAACTGTTTTTGCTATTTCTCCTATTTTCGCACTATTATGCGGTGTTGACATAAATATACCTCCTTATTGTTCTTCAGTTATCTTATCTACTACTTTTGTCTTACCTAAAATATCATGTATACCACAATTATCTTTACGATATAACATTATTATAAAAGATACTATAAATCCTAATCCCATTGTGGTTAGTGTAAGAGCTAATCTTCCTAGCATTTCTCTAATAAACATATTCATGAAAGTAACATTGCTACCATCTTCTTGAACAACTCTTATTTTAAATAAAAAGTAGCCCAAAGTCTGACCCTTAGTATATAAAGGAATAATTACGCTATATACAACTAAGTATGTTGTGATTAGCATTCCAACCTGGATTAATTTCAATAATATGAAAATATTAATTACTGATGTCCCACCAGATAAAATTGATATTAATGAGGACGAGGAAGTAAAAAGCAATATTAAAATTATTACAATCGCATTGACAATTGTATCAGCAATATAAGCAAAAATTCGATATTTAATGCTCGCAATTTTCATAACTTTCCTCCTATATCAATCTAAATATTTGTGTTGCTAAGAAAAAGTATACCATTAATGATACAGCATCTACAATAGTTGTAACAAGTGGTCCAGCCATTAAAGCTGGGTCAAAACCTATCTTTTTAGCAATAATTGGTAATGTTGAACCAATAGACTTTGCTAAGAATATAGTGATGAACAAAGATAGAGCTACTAATAAAGCTACCAAGTATGGAGAAACAGTAGAAGTAATTTTTATTATACCTACTGCATTTTCAAATAGAATCCAACAAAAATCAAAGGCTGCCAAACTTCCTCCAGCTATTAAAGCAACTCCCATTTCTTTTGTCAAGACTTTGCCATAATCTTTGGTGGTAATTTGTCCTAATGCCAGTCCTCTTATAACTAAAGTACTTGTTTGTCCTCCAGAGTTTCCCCCAGTATCCATAAGCATTGGAATAAATATTGTTAAAGCTGGTAGATGCATTAAAACATCTTCAAATCTATTAATAATTAAACCAGTAAATGTTGCAGAAAACATTAATACCATTAACCAAACTATTCTTTTTTTAGCAAGTGTAAACACTGGTATTTTTAGATACTCTTCTTGTAATGGTTGCATAGCCGCCATTTTTTGGATATCTTCTGTTGCCTCTTCATCAATAACATCAATGATATCATCAACAGTAATAATACCAACTAGCCTGCTATCTTGAGTTGTTACTGGAATAGCATTTAGATCATAACGCTTAAATATGCTAGCAACGACTTCTTGGTCATCTGTTGTCATTACACTTACAAAATCAGTTTCCATAATATCGCCAATTTTGCTATTTTCAGCAGCAAAAATTAAATCACGAAGTCTTAATGTTCCCACTAATTTCCTTGAATTATCTATTACAAACAAGTAAGAGATTGTTTCTGCTTCTTTACCAGTTTTGCGTATTTTATCCATTGCCTCTTTAATAGTATCTTCTTCTTTTAGTTCAATTAATTCTGTTGTCATAATTGATCCAGCAGAATTTTCTTTATAATCAAGCAAATGGTTTATTTCTTGTCTTGTTTCTTTACTTGCAGAGCGCAAAATTTTCATCATTAAATTAGAAGGCATTTCCTCTATAAAGTCAACAATATCATCAGTATAAACATTATCTAGAATTGCACTTATTTGCTCGCTAGTTAATGTATTAATTAAGTTTTCCTGAACATCTTTATCTAAATATGTAAAAACTTCTCCTGTATAGTTAGCAGGTACTGTTTTAAAGATAAACAAAAGATCTGCAGGATTTTCAATGGTATTTAAAACCTCAGCAATATCTATAAGATTATAATCTTCAAAAATTTTTCTAACCTCTGGGACATTGCGCTTTGTAATCGCATCAATTAATTGTGTAGGATTGAAATCAACATTTTCCATATTGATATGCCCCCTTCCCTGTCATTTAATTATACAATATTATATTACCAAAAAAAAGCATTAAAATCTCATTCAATGCATGTTTTTTGTTGATTGTTTTTGTATATACATTTAATGAATATATTAACAATTTTTATATAACTAATATCTTGTAAGGGTTTAATATTTTTGCAAAATGGGGTATTATATATGAGAGTTAATTTGCTAAGGAGGAAGAAGCCATGGTAGATACATCTATAGAGATTGAAATAAACAACGAAAAACTAAGATATTTAAAATTACTATCCAATTCTTTTCCAAATATTCAAAGAGCATCAACAGAGATAATTAATTTACAAGCAATACTAGAATTACCAAAAGGAACAGAACACTTTGTTAGTGATCCACATGGAGAAGCTGAGGCTTTTTTACATATTCTAAACAACTGTTCAGGCAATATTCATAATAAGTTAAACATTCTTTTTAAAAACAA
>JBAXYK010000101.1:0-3631 GCA_041670825.1 Bacilli bacterium
ATATGAGCTGCAACCATAACTTTAGGAGCATCTTTAATTTTTGATTTTTTAACCGCATAAATTGATCCTAAATTATCATAAATAATCTCATCACAATATCTCTCGTAATAACTTCTCAAAATTTTTGCTACTTCTTTTTCATCACCCATAACTCCAATTGCTTGAGTAAGAGTTTCAAAAATTTTCCTTCTAGCTGGTGTTAGTTTCATTTTAATTACCCCTTTTCGCTATAATTCTATATATTGGCATTCCTAAACTTCTAAATTTCTGCTCATATTCACTGCTTGCATCATCATCAGTTAATTGATAATCGGTTTCACTAGAAATAATTTTATAATTATGCTCTATTAACGACTCTAAAGAATAGTTATAAAATCCTATATTATCAGTCTTTAATTTTATGATAGCATCTTTTTTCAAAATAATCTCGTATTTTTCAATAAAACATGGAGAAGTTAATCTCCTTTTTGTATGCCTAGCTTTTGGCCAAGGATCAGAAAAATTTAAGTACAAACATTCTACACTATTCTCTCCAATTACTTTTAGTAGATTTTCACCATCCATGAAAAATAAATGAACATTATTTATCTGCAAATCTTCAATTTTTCTAGCACAAATAGCAAGGACAGATGGATGGGCTTCAATACCAACAAAATTAATATTTGGATTCATCCCAGCCATCTTTGCAATAAAATCGCCTTTACCAACACCTATTTCTAAATGAATTGGTATGTCCTTACTTAATCTTTCTATCAATAATTCTCCATCATTCTTGCAACAAGTAACATATTGTGAATTCTCAAGAAAAGGAACAGCCCACTTTAATTTACGCTGTCTCATCTTTTAAATTACCTAGCGCTAATAATGCTTCAAGATAAATTTCTATACCAAGCAACAAATCATCAATATTTAATCCTTCATTTATTGTATGTATATTACCTGAGCCATTACCTTTATGTGTTAAAAAATCCATCCCATATGCAACAGTATTAATAGTATTTCTTGCATATGTTCCGCCTCCAATTGTCATTGGTTTTGTTTCATAATCACCACTGATCCTTTGATAAACTTCAAGGAGTGTACTAATTAGTTTTGACTGAGGATCAATATATAGAGGCTTTGAATCTCCCAAACACTTTCCAAAGTGGAAAATTGCTTTATCTAATTCCTTTATCATTTCTGATGAATTAACTTCAATTGGATAACGAATATTTAATATGAATTTATACTCATTATTTAAATATTCACCTATTCCCAAATTCATAGTCAATTCTCCCATTGTTGGTCCAGAATATGCTATTTTTAAATTCTTTCCATAATAATCGCTAAAAACATCTGCAAAATGTTTAGCAACAGAAGACTTTGTGTATATGCTTATAAATTTTAATAATTTACTCAAAGCATTTACACCTAGCATTGGCATGGAACCATGTGCTGCTTTACCTTTTATTTCAATAAGTGTCTTACCGTCTTCGTTGTTCTTATAATTTCCATCTAATTTTTCTTCCTTTAGAAAATTCACAAATTCTTGTTCTAAATTAAGAACCTTTTTAAATACTGCTGTTGCAGTATCAGGAACGGAATTAGCAGCGACGCCACCATTAAGTGACTCAATTATTTCATCTTCATAATTACCACTATAAACATAATTTAATATTCCTTTTTCACCATATATCAAAGGAAACTCAGCATCAGGAGTAAACCCATATGTTGGATGTGGTCTTTTTAATTTATTGAAATAATAATCTAGGCAGGCAGAACCATTTTCTTCATTTCCGCCAACAACAATTTTGATATTGCTATTTAATGAGATATTCAATTCTTTAATTAATTTAAGAGCATAATATGCAGCCATTGTTGGACCTTTGTCATCTGAAACACCACGACCATATATTACATTATTTTCAATAACGGCCCCAAAAGGTGGATATGACCAACCATTACCTACTGGTACAACATCAGCATGACCAAAAACCATGATAGTTTTATCTTTTTTTAAGTCATAGGTTATTTCGGTTACATACCCGTCACAAGTATCAACTTTAAAACCATCTTTTTTGGCAAGTAAAGCAATGTATTCTAATGCTTTAGCTACTCCATCACCAAATGGCTTTTTATTAGATACAGTATTTGCATCATATACAGAACCAAGTTTTACCCATCCTTGTAGATCTTTAATAACACTATTCTTGATTACATCAATGTTCTTCTTATAATTCATAATTGATACCCCCTAAATATATAAGCAATATCGCAATATTACTATGCTAACTGTTTTTTGACTACAGGAGCAATTGCCAAACATACTAATGGAACTATTACAACAGCTAAAACTATTTCTAATATTCCATTGCTTAGCATTACTCCACCAAATAGAGCACTAAATGCTGTAGATTCGAAAAGTGCTGCAGTATCCTCCATGTTTTTACCAATAAAATACATTAATGGCAAAACCATTGCAGTATGCAAGAAAGTAGCAACACCACTCAAAACTCCAAGTATTGTGTGTGATTTTATTTTATTTTTTAATGTCTCTTTCTTTTCTTCTTCTGAAACATCTATATTACTATTTTTATTTTTTAATTCTGCTAATTTAGCTTGAGATGCTTTAATAAATATTCCATCAAATTTTCTAATTACCTCATAAAATAATCCAGCAATCAAGCCAAATAATACTCTTGGAAGGACTGAAACTAATGGATTTCTAAATATCAAATCTGCAAGTGTATTAGGAGCCACAATAGCCCTTAGCATTGAAAAAATGCCAAACACTAAACCAGTTATTACTCCGCCTTTTACTCCAAAAGTAAACGCTGCTATCAATACAATAATATGAATTATTGTAAATGATACTGCACCAATAGATAGATATCCTAATGGTGTAAATGATAAAATTGCTAAAATTGCTATAAACATTGCATACATAGTCATTTCTTTTATTGTTTTGTTACGCATGTTATTTTACTTCCTTTCGTGTAGGTTTATTCCTAAGGTATATTTCATATAATCCATAAAGAATTAAATCTTTATCTATAGTTATACCCTTAGTTTGACAAGCAGGAATTATGACTCCAGATAAACCACCTGTAGCCACTATTTTACATTTATATCCTAACTCATCCTCAAATCGACTTACAAAACCATCAATCATTGACGCATTACCATAAACAACACCAGAATTCATACTATCTACAGTATTGTTACCAATTACTCTTTTTGGCTTAATCATGGATATGTTTGGTAATTGTGAAGCAAGTTTAACTAATGCTGATGCTGCAACCTTAACTCCAGGTGCTATTATGCATCCCGCAAAAGTTCCTTCCTTATCTACGGCACAAATCTTTGTTGCTGTTCCTAGATCAATGACAATGCTTGGTTTGCCATATCTAATAATTGCTCCAACACATCCTGCTATTAGGTCTGAACCTACTTCTGCTGGATTATCAGCTTTAATTGCTAGACCTGTTTTTATACCAGGCATTAATACTAATGGTTTCATATCAAAAGTAGCATCAATTGCTCCAACTAGAGTTGAAGTTAATTGAGGAACTACAGAAGACATAATACAATCTTTTATAAGTTTGTAATCAATCTCCTTAGAAAAAAGTAATTCCTTAATAGTGTTAACATA
>JBAXYK010000102.1:0-3554 GCA_041670825.1 Bacilli bacterium
ATATTGTTGCCCCCATGACTTTATCAAAGCCATAAAAATCAAGTAATGCACCTTCAGAAACTGAAACGCTACTATCTAGCAAACTGGTGCATGTTGTATAACCAGAAGCAGGTGTGCAAATATTTCTAATAAGAGAATTATAATCTTTTCCAACAAGATAATCTTCAATTCTTTCAACTTGAGAGGACCAAATTCGATGTTCTAAAGTTGAGGCCATTTTATAATTAGAACCTAATATCTTTTTGCTATTAACTAAATTATCTCCAGCCTCTCTTACATAAGCGTATATATCGGTACTATCATCAGTTGAAGGGTCTAATATGCTAATACCAGCAGGATAATCAGGGGTTCCATTTTTACGCATTCCATAGAATGGTACAACTACAACATCAATATTAACATCACGAATTACTTTATCATTTGAAAGTATAGCACTTGAGGTTGTTATAATATACGCCCCATCCTTAATATTTACAATTATTCCACTTGCCATATAATCTCCATCATATTCTTTTGAACAAGCAGTTGTAAAGGGTATAATCATGGACATTATAAATAAAATTTTAAATAATTTCTTCACGATTTTTTCCTCCTAATACTAGATTTTTTTTATTTCTTTAAACTCTGAGACTATTGATACAGTGTTGTTTCTAACAACACAAAGTGTTTTGTCTACAAGATTTGATATATCTGCAATCTTTTCTGGTGGAGCACTAAGAATGGCTTGAAGTCCAAATTGACGTAGTAATTTTATACTCTCAGTTATTCTTTCAGAGTCCATTTTTGAAAATGCCTCATCAAAAATTATTAGTCTAATTGAATTAAATTTATCTCCTTCAAGTTTAACTCTATATGCTTGAGCAAATGAAGCCAATACTGAAATATAGAAAGGGGTTTGGGTTTCTCCACCTGATTTTTTCAAAAGATTTCTAGAAAGAGATTGTTTATTTCCATATTGATTAGTAACAATTAAATCAAACTGTAAATAACTTCTATAATCAGTGAATTTTTCAATATTTTTTTCGAGTTCGACTCTAAAGTCAGTGTTTATTTCAGAATCAATAAATGTAATTTGTCTAAATAAGTCCTCAATAGCATCCCCATATTTACTTTGGAAATCTTCAGAATTTATATCATTACCAAGGAGTAATAATTTATCATTTATCATTTCATAATATTTTTTGTATTCAGGTCGAGGAGTAACAACAAAATGATAATGATCTTCACCAAAAGTAGAAGATTCTAGAGCATCATTTAGATTTTCCATCTGCGAGATTACAATATCAAAATTAGATTTCAATTTGCTTAGGAAATCATTTTTAAATTGATTCATAGCATTATTTTTAGCAGTTATTATCTTCGACTTATACTCCACTAATTTTGTGTCAGCTAATTCTTTATATTGTTGTTCATAATAATCATTATTAAGAGAAAGAGAATCATTATTTGTATTATAAAGAGTGTTGTACTTAATGCGTTTTTCAACAAGACTATTCCATTTACTATTTGTCATTGCATTAATTGTATTTAATCCATTCTTAATATTTTGAACATATATTTGCAAATCCTTATGAGATATTGAGATGTTAACAAATTCTGGTTCACCAACATTAATTATCCAATCTCTTTCAAACTGCGTTTTAATTTGTTCTTTCAACTTTTCAAGTTGTAAGCTAAAACTTGGAATCTTGTCTTTTTCGTTTTTCTGTATTTCAAGAGTTGATTGAATTATATCTCTATTTAACTCTGCTTTTTCACTTTCAAGTTCTTGAATTGAATTCTCACATTTTTTGATGTTCTTTTCTAAACTTTCTAAATATTTATCATTAAATGCTAGTAATAAATTTTTAATTTCTGAAAGTTCATTATGTAAGTCTGGTAAAATACTGGCTTCTTTCAAAATCTGTGTAGAGATTTTAACTTCATTAGAGTTAAAATATTCAAGATTGCTAAAAGCTTTCATATAACTTGTAGTAGCTCCTATTTCAATAAAATCATTATCAAAATTTTGTAATTGTTCTTTTTTGTGTGCAAGTTGTTCTTTTGCAAAACTATTACCAATAAATGGTGATGTTTTGGCAAAATTCAATTGTCTTGCAACAAAACCTTGATAAAGCATTCCTGATTTTGTAATAGAGCGATTATGCTTTCTTAAATTTTCTATTCTTTCACATTTTATGAGATTTCCCATTAAACTATTCAAGTATTTTGTAACAATCTCGTTACTACATGTTATTTCCTCAACAATTGAATTTGGTAAATGGGTGAAATTGCTATTAGAAATTTTTTCGGTATCTAAAATTCCAAATTCCGAGAAATTGTATTCTTTTTTAATTTTTTCGTATATTGATATGGCACTATCAATATATTGAGGTTCAACTATTAAATAAAAACGCTGAGTATACAGGAAAGTTTCAATTGCCATTCTCCATTCAGGGTTTTTAATATCGGCTAAATCTGCAAGAAAATGAACTTTTATATCTTTATTATATTTTTTGGATAACTCGTTCTCCATCATTTTCTTGAAATTTAAAAGATTAGGGTTATATGCCTTGCTACCACTTTCAAGAATAGAAATTTCTTTCTTGATATTACTAATTGAGTTTCTTAGTTCATAACTTTTACTATTAATAATGAACGAAATATCATCAATTTTTGAAGAGTAGTTTTGAATTAGTAACTGAAAATCGTTTAATAGCCTTTCACTAATTATTGATTCACTTTTGAAAGCGACAAGTTTATTTCTAAATTCTTTTGAGATATCGATGAAATCTAAAGGTAAAATATTATTTTTAATTTTTAAAAGGTTGTTTACAGCGTTAAACCAAGAATCACAATAAGTTATAAGGCTATCTTTTATTCTTAAAATAGAATCCTCAAGATTTTTTATTTGATTTTCAATTTTTTGAGCTTTTTCATCATATATAGATCTTTGCTTATATATATCGGATTCAAATTTTTCCTTAATTAATTGATCTCTTTGTAAATTGAGACTTTTAATTTTTTCTTCACAGTTTTTTAATATATTGCCTTTATCTACTATTTCATTTTTTAAATCTTCAATTTCATCATTTATTTTTTCAATATTTTTATTAGTAAAATATAAGTCACTACGATTTATAAGATATTTTTGCAACGCAATTTTATTGAAATCTTTATGCCATGAATCATAAGCATCATTTAATATTTTGAGTTCGTTTACTCTTTTTTCGATTTCATTACTTTCAATTTCTAATTTTTTATAATTACGAATATTTTCTTGCATTGAAGATATGTCAATATTGTTCTTGACATCACAAACATATTCGGTAATAAATTGCTCAATATTTGTTATTGGCGAAAAAGGTATAGATTTTTTAAATAATGAGAAGAAGTTGTTATTCAAATTACCAAATAGAGTTTTAACAAATTCACGATAAGAAGAATTGGTTTCAAAGAATTTACTATCCTTATTAGTTTGCATTAGGAAGATTCTAAGAGACTTTTGATCCATCGGGATGTTATTAGCAATAAAATTGTTTTCCGGTATTTTATCATTGTAATAGAAGAATTTA
>JBAXYK010000103.1:0-3536 GCA_041670825.1 Bacilli bacterium
GCTTCTGTTTGGGTAACAAGTGGAGCAGCAGTTATTGCAGTATTAATTTCATTTTTAGGTAAATTTACTGCTCTTCTTCAAGTAATGCCTACTGCTGTTATGGGAGGTATGAGTATAATACTATATGGGGTAATTGCTTCTAATGGTTTGCGTACATTAATTGATAATAAAGTCGATTTCAATGAGACAAGAAATTTAATAATTGCTAGTTCAATGTTAGTTATTGGACTTGGTGGAGCAGTTTTGAATCTAGAAATTGTTAGTTTCTCTGGTACTGCTCTTGCGGCACTTGTGGGAGTTATTCTAAATTTAGTATTGCCACAAACTAAAAAAGAAAAGAAAGTCGAGAAATTAGAAAAAGAATTAGTCGATAGTAAATAAATTGTATATAAAAGGGACAATAATTAACATATTGTCCCTTTTATCAATTACAACTATATTGACAAAAAAAAATAAATAATTTAAAATCAACGTATCTAATGATGAATTGAAATAGTAATTTATTTTTTGCATTTTAGAGAATCACTGATTGGTGAAAAGTGATGGCATAAATAAATGAACTCAGCAAGGAGTTAGGTCGTTTAGAAGACGTAAAAAATCTTAATTAAGAGCATGATTTATCATGAATCAGGATGGTACCGCGATTTATTCGTTCCTGAAAATTGGAACGTTTTTTTATTGGAGGAAAATATATGGCAAATTATGATCATGAAGTGATAGAAAGAAAATGGCAGGAATATTGGTATAACAATCACATGTTCAAAGCGATTGACTTTGATTCTAAGCCAAAATTTTATGGATTAATTGAGTTTCCTTATCCAAGTGGAGTAGGAATGCATGTTGGACATATAAGAGCTTTCATATCTTTGGAAGTAGTATCACGTAAAAGAAGAATGCAAGGATATAATGTTTTATTTCCTATTGGTTTTGATGCCTTTGGACTTCCAACAGAAAATTATGCAATAAAGACAGGTATTCATCCAAGAAAACTAACTGATGATAATATTAAGACTTTTACTATGCAGTTAAAAAAGACTGGTTTTTCCTTTGACTATGATAGAGTTATTGATACTACTTCAAAAGATTTTTATAAATGGACACAATGGATATTTATCCAACTTTTTAAAAAAGGATTAGCCTACAAGTCAAAGACATATGTAAATTATTGCCCAAGTTGTAAAGTTGTATTAGCAAATGAAGAAGCACAAGGTGGGAAATGTGATAGATGTGATAGTGAAGTCATACAACTTGAAAAAGATGTTTGGTTTTTAAAAATAACTGATTATGCTGAGAAATTGCTTCAAGGCTTAAATGAAGTGGATTATCTACCAAGAATAAAAAGCGAGCAAGAGAATTGGATAGGTAAGTCAAGTGGAGCAGAGGTTGATTTTAAAATTAGTGGTTATGACGATAAATTGAAAATATTTACAACAAGACCTGATACTTTGTTTGGGGCAACATTTATGGTCGTTGCGCCTGAGCATGAGTTAGTAAATAAATACAAAGAAGTCATAAAAAACTATGATGAAATTATGACTTATCTTGATAAAGCAAGGCATAAAAGCGAGTTCGAAAGAATTCATTTATCAAAAGAAAAAACGGGAGTAAGAATTGATGGAATAATGGCAGTAAATCCTGTCAATCAAAAGGAAATTCCAATTTTTGTTGCAGATTATGTGATGGTTGGGTATGGTGAAGGAGCAATAATGGCAGTACCCGCTCATGATACTAGAGATTATGAATTTGCTAAGAAATTCAATTTGGAAATTGTTGAAGTAATAAGTGGTGGAGATATACAAAAAGAGGCTTACACTTCTTGTGAAGATGGTACTTTAGTAAACTCTCAGTTTTTAAATGGAATGAATGTAAAAAAAGCGCAAATAGAAATCATAAAATATTTGGAAAAAGAGAAAATTGGTAAATCTAAAATAAATTATAAAATGAAAGATTGGGCATTTGATCGTCAAAGGTACTGGGGTGAGCCAATTCCAATTATCAATTGTCCAAAGTGTGGCCAAGTAGCAGTCTTAGAAAAAGATTTGCCAGTTATACTTCCACAAATAAGCAAATTTGAACCTGGCGAAAATGGAGAATCACCACTTGATTCAATTGATAGTTTTAAGAATGTAAAATGTCCAATATGTAATGAAGATGCTTTAAGAGAGACAGATACAATGCCACAATGGGCTGGATCTAGTTGGTATTTCTTGCGCTATTGCGATCCACATAATAATGATGAGTTAGCAAATTATGAAAAAATGAAGTATTGGTTACCAGTGGATTGGTATAATGGCGGAATGGAACATGTTACAAGACATATGATATATTCTAGATTTTGGAATCAATTCTTATATGATATTGGTGTTGTTCCAGTAAAGGAGCCATATAAGAAAAGAACTGCTCAAGGGCTTATATTAGGACCAGATAATGAAAAAATGTCGAAATCCAAAGGAAATGTTGTGGATCCATTAACCGTAATTAAAGAATATGGTGCGGATACCTTAAGAATGTATATGTGTTTTATTGGTGATTATGAACAAGCAACTCCTTGGAATGATAATGGTGTAAAAGGAGTAAAAAGATTTTTGGATAGAGTATATCGATTTGTTGAAAAATTAAATGATAACAAGGGCTATACAAAAGATTTAGAAGTAATAATTCATAAAACAATTAAGGAAGTTAGTAGTGATATTGAGCAGACAAAATTTAATACTGCAATTTCAAAATTAATGATTTTATCAAATGAATATGCAAAGATGGATTCTATAAGTAAGGATGATTTATCAGTTTTAATAAAATTGATGAATCCTTTTGCTCCTCATATTAGTGAAGAAATAAATGAAATGCTAGGTAATAATGAGTCTTTAGTATATTCAAATTGGCCAATTTATGATGAAAGTAAAACAATTGATACTAAAATTGAGATTGCTGTCCAAGTAAATGGAAAATTAAGAGGCACAATATTGGTAGAAAAAGATGCTCCTAACGAAGTATTACAACAAGAAGCATTAAAATTAGAAACAGTAAAAATGCAAGTAGAAAATAAAACTATTCGTAAAATAGTTTGTGTTCCTAATAGAATTGTTAATATAGTAGTTGGATAAAAATAAAAAAAAGATGTTAGCAAGGAATAACTAACATCTTTTTAATTTTAATCAATAATTATAGTAAAGCATTGTTTGCTTTTTCTAGGGCATGATGCTGGGCAACTCTAATTGCTGCAACAGCAGCTATGGCTCCAACAATATCATCTAAGAAGCAATGGACTTCATTTTTTTTGTTTTGCAAAATTGATATTTTCCCAGGTTTATTTACATCCAGATTACCAAAATTTGTAACGCCAATTGTTCCATAATTTCCAGCAATGGAAATTGCTATTGCCTCATCTAATCCAAATAATCCTAAATCGTCTTTAACAATACTTAAGAAAGGCTCATCAAGCATATTCTTTTCTGCTAGAACATCAATATTTGCTGCCATTAATATTGCATGGAATTGTTCTCTTTTACTTAATATTTCTAAAACAGACTCTTCCA
>JBAXYK010000104.1:0-3489 GCA_041670825.1 Bacilli bacterium
TAAGAAAAGAAATGCAATATGAACTTAAAAGGATTCAACGCGAAACAGGTATTACATTTATATATGTAACCCACGATCAAGAAGAGGCTCTTACAATGTCAGATAAGATTGTTGTAATGAAAGATGGAGATATTCATCAAGTAGGAAATCCTCAACAAATATATAACAATCCTGTTAATGCTTATGTTGCTAAATTCATTGGTGAATCCAATTTATTTGATGGTGTTGTAAAAGGTGCAAATAAAATTGCTTTTGATGGTCACACTTTTGAATGTGATCCTCAAGGATTTTTAAAAGACCAAAATGTTGATGTTGTAGTAAGACCAGAAGATATAAAAATAGTAACTCTTGGAAGAGGAAAAATAGATGGAGTAATTCAAAGTATTACCTTTAAGGGTATATATTTTGAAGTTGATGTTAATACAGGAGAACGCATCTATGAAGTTCAAACTACAAAACAATATAATGAAGGAAAAGAGGTAAGTTTAAGTATACCTCCAGAATCTATTCATTTAATGGAGAAAATGTAAAATGTCACCAAAAAAACTTTCAAGTCATTTAAAAGATTACTTGAAACGTCCTAGGACGGCACTTGATAAGTTTAAACTTTTGGGAATACCTTATTTATTATTTTTACTAATCTTAGTTGCAATACCAATGTTTCTAATTTTCTTATATGCTATTACAATACCAAATAAAGATGATGCTATCTTTTTAACTTTAACAAATTTTGCAAATTTCTTTAAAGAAGAAGGTTTTATTAAAGTATTATGGGACTCTATAAGAATCTCAATAATTACAACTATAGTAACTCTTCTAGTTTCCTATCCTCTTGCTTATATAATCTGCGAGTATAAATTAAAATTTCAAGCCTTGCTTATACTTGTAATTTCTATTCCTATGTGGATTAATATGCTACTAAGGACAATTGCTTGGAAACAAATACTTTCTACTTCTGGCCCACTAAATACTGTGTTAGGATGGCTAGGAATTGCTCCTATAAACTTTCTTGGCACTGATTTTGCTGTAGTTTTGGGTATGGTTTATATTTTCTTACCATTCATGGTAATTCCAATATATAATACTCTTTCAAAAATAGATGATAAATTAATTGAGGCTTCACTAGATTTAGGTGCTTCAAAATCACGAACATTTTTTAAAGTAACTCTACCTTTATCAATGCCAGGAATCATGTCTGGGGTTACGATGGTTTTATTACCATCTGCTACTACCCTTGTTGTCCCAAGATTTTTAGGTGAAGGAAGATATTTCTTAATTGGTAATCTAATTGAACAAAAATTCTTAAAAAGTGGTTTATGGAACTATGGAGCTGCCATATCAATTATCCTAATGATTGTCTTAATGATAATCTTGTTTGTTACAAAGAAAGTGGATAAATACCACTTTGATGAGGAGGATTAATATGAAGAAACGTAAATTTAATTTTGCAAATTTCTATGTAATCCTAGTCTTAATATTTTGTTATGCTCCGATAATTTCGTTAATGATATTTTCTTTTAACTCAGATCGTTCATTAACAAATTTTGAAAGTTTTAGTTTTGAATGGTACCAAAAATTATTTGATGATAGTCAAGTAATTCAAGCAATATTAAACACTGTTTTTGTCGCTGTTATTACCACTATTATTTCAACAATAATTGGTACAATCGCTGCAATTGCAATATCTAGAATGCGTAAAGTCTTAAGAGATGGATTATTAGCACTTAATAATATACCAATGGTAAATCCTGAAATTGTAACAGCTGTTGCATTGCTACTACTCTTCCTTTCTTTAGGAATAGGACAAGGGTATATAACAATGATTCTAGCTCATATTACATTTACGATACCTTATGTCATTATTACTATCTATCCAAAGTTAAGAAGTCTTGATGATAATATTGTGGAGGCTTCATTAGATTTAGGTGCAACTCCAATGGCAACAATTTGGAAAGTAATTATCCCACAAATAAAATCCGTAATAATTGCTGCTATTTCAATTTGTTTTACTTTATCATTTGATGACTTTGTTATTTCTTATTTTACTGCAGGAACAGTCAACAATATATCCATATACTTATACACTCTTAGAAGACTTGAGCCTACAATCAATGCCCTATCAACAATATTAATAACAGGAGTCGTTTTGGTTCTTGTAATTAATGGAATTATTAAAGGAAAGAAGCGTGATTTTGATGATGAAGAAGAATAAAATATTTAGTAACATCTTGATCCCTTGCTTACTTATAACACTAATGCCTTTAATAAGTGGTTGTGCTATTGAAAGAATGATAGGTTGTCTTTCAAAAGAGAAATTAAATATCTATAACTGGGGAGAATACATGGATTATGCAACCATTGAATCATTTGAAGAAAAATATAATGTTTGCGTAAATATCTCAACGTTCCCAGACAATGAAACTGTAATAACAAAAATGAGACTTCAATCTTTTGATATCATCTTTCCAAGTGAGGTTGCTGTTCAACAACTAGTTGGAGAAGATCGCTTAGAAGAATTGGATTGGTCAAAAATAATTGTTACTAACAAAGATGGTCAAGAAGTAGCTTTTGATGCTGAAAGAGATCTTATAGATCCTTTATATGAGCATCTACAAATAATGAAAAATGAACAAGATTTTGATTATTTAAAATACGCTGCTCCATATTTCTTTCAAAACATTACTCTTGTTTATAATAGTGATGTAATATCAAAAGAAGAAATAGAAGAAAAGCAATGGGATATTTT
Source organism: Bacilli bacterium (assembly GCA_041670825.1). Classification (GTDB taxonomy): domain Bacteria; phylum Bacillota_I; class Bacilli_A; order RFN20; family UBA1709; genus JAQUUH01. The sequence continues at coordinate 2,747 of JBAXYK010000104.1, forward strand.
AAGAACTCCTGAATATAAAGGAGCTATGAGAGAATCCTCAAGAGATGCCTTTATGGTTGCTTTAAAACAATTAGGATACTCAAGCAATACTACAAATCTTGATGAAATTGCTCAAGCAGAACAATGGTTGAAACAACAAAAAGACATAATGGGAACACAAATTGCCTATTTAATTGATGAAGTAATTGATGATGTTCCTAATGGGCTTTATGATGTAGCCATGGTATTTTCTGGTGATGCTTTTACAATTATGGATGCTAATAGTAGTATCAATTTCTACAATCCTGAAAAAGGAACAGATATTTGTTGGGATGGAATGATCATTCCTAAAAATGCTCAAAACAAAGAGATGGCATATAAGTTTATATCTCACATGCTAAGTTATGAAAATGGTTTGCTAAATACCGAATGGGTTGGTTATACTTCACCATTAAAAGAAGTATATAATGATGTAATGGCAAATCTAGAAGATGAACGCTTAATTAATGTTTATTCTGTTATAACTAGTCCTAAAGATGAAGTATATAAATATGATGGCCCAACAAAACAAGCAATTGAAAGTGCTTGGTCTAGAGTTAAAGCTTCTTAAATAAATAAAAACCACTATATAATTTAGTGGTTTTTTATTTTAATAAATTAATGATTAATTTTATGAAAAATATTAATAAATTTGTATAGCCATAACCAGCCAATATCCCTGTTATTAATCTCCTTATATTATTTGATTGCAAGACATTAAGATA
>JBAXYK010000105.1:0-3487 GCA_041670825.1 Bacilli bacterium
CCAAAATGTAACATTATTTCTGCTACAATAACAACTCCTAAAAATACAAACAAGAGTTTTAAAGGAAAAAACATTTCAATAAAATTAAAAGCAGAAGAAAAATTATCTACATTTTGGCTAAAAGCAGAAGAAAAATCAGAAAGAGAAAGTCCCGAAAAACTTTCCGGCAATCTCCCAATGGTATTATTTAAAAACCAAGTTACAATGTTTATAAAAAAATCTAAAATTGACATAAAAATAATTATTTAAAAAAATGCTTGATATATGCTATACCCCAAAAAATAAACCCAAAAACAATCATTAATGTAAAAAAACTTTTAACCGAGGGCATAAAATCGCTTGTAAAAGAGTTAATATTTAAAGTTGAACTATTACCCATTAAACTCATTGAAATGCTTTCAGAAGTTATATTGTCTTTAATACCGCTTATTTTTTCAATCGCTACATTTAAATAATTGAAAGGGGCTTTTTGTTGTACTTGATTGACTGCGTTGTTTAAATTATTTAAAGCACTTGCAGAGGGTAAAAACCCAGTTTTTAACAAGTTTTCAATATTACATAATAAATTATCGGGAAAAGTTAAAGAAGAACAATCAGTTTCTTCGGGCATTTCCGGAAAAGAAATTAAACTTTTTGAAGCGTTACAAAAACTAGACGAACCCGAACCCGAGCAGATCCAAGTCCACCCCGAACCACTTTCCAAAAAAGAGCTTTCCGAAACATACCCCGAAGAACATAAATCAGTATTAGAAATGTCTAAACTAGAAAAACTAGAACCGGACGCAGAGCCACAAGCCCCGTTGTAATAATAATTTGCACTGCAATTATATTGAGTGGTCCCACCATTTAAACCAGTACAAGCATACACAATTCTTTCACCATTATCGCCGGAAAGATAAAAATCTCCGGCAGAACAAAAATCTTGATTGTCAAAATCAGCCCAATCAAAAGTTGAACTATTGGCAGAGCCACAAACGCCGTCTATTGAACTTGACGGAATTGAGCTTGAAATAACAAAATTATCAATATACACGGGAACATTGCTATAATTTCCAAACTCCTCAAGAGTGTTCAAGTTTGATGTATAATCTGTTTTAATATAAGTTCCTATAAGAACATTGTCTATATAAACCGAAAAATATAGAGTGTTTATTGTTTTATCAAGAAAAAGATGTAAACCAAAATTAAACCAATTCTGACAATAATAGCTACTAGAACAATTCGGGTCATTGTCAATTATAGTCATTGTTTCACTAGCATTGCTATAAAAATATAATCCGTCATAATAACTAAAATTAATCCCACACTGAAAATTATAATTATCAAAAGACATAGCTATACTAGACCCGTCCAAGAAATAAACATCTTGTTCAATGTAAACTTCTTCTAATCCAGTGTAATCATTTGTTAAATCTCTATAAAATCTATAGTTAGCGTGCATACCCATTTTTAAAGAATAAGGACTACTTGAAAAAACATCATTAGATATAAGTGTATCAAGATAAGGACCTTTATAAAAACCATTTTTACCATCTAGACCATCGTCTAAATTATAACTATCAAAGTTTTCAGAAACAATTTCAGTGTAAGCAAAAACATTTTGAGAAATAAAAAAAGAAACTAAAAAAAATCCTATTAAAAACATAATTTTTCTTAATTTCTTTTTCATTTTTTTATTTAATTATTTTTCTAAAAATGTACATTGCTAGAGATATTCCTAAAACAACCATAATTAATGGCATAAAGTCGCCTAGTAGTCCGGAAATATAACCCGTCATTGTATTGATATTTTCTGCTGTAATAGTTGCAAACATAATTTTTAATCGTTTTTATTTTCGTTGTTATTTTTATTTAAAAAAGTTGTTAATAATTTTTCCAATATATAACAAGCAATTATTATTCCAAGAAAAACAAGTAACAACGGCATTAAATCAGAAATCATTGAACCGCTAGTGTTTAAAATATCTTGTACTTTTTCGCTATTTATTTCAATCATTTTTTTAAAGGAAAAAAGCAAGGAAAAGCTGTTTTTTTACGCGCAATAACCATTAACAGCATTTAGCTATAGGCAACCTTGCTTTTATAACTATCTTTTCGGAAAAAGTCCAATAACTTTTTTAATAATATAAAAAGCTAAAGGTATTCCTACGATAAGAGCAATAACAGCCCATAAATCAGTAACTAAAGTTCCAATTTGAGCTGTAACATCTGCAACCGCTGTTAAAGGCAATTCAATCATTTTCTTGTTAATGTTTTACTTATTATTTTCTTTTTTCCCCAACCTTTATTTAATTATAAGGTAAACTAAACTTGCTGTCAACATAGCACAAAAGAACAAAGACATAATTTCCAAAACGGGTTCGCTTAAAAAATAACTAAAAGCTAAAAAAATTTCTTGCATATTATTTAAACATAATTTCTCTTATTCCGCCAATTATAGCTAAAAAAGCTGATATTAAAACCGGAAAGACTATCAAAAAAATTCCTAAAAAATCAGATATTAAAATCATAATTCGTGCTTTTTTATTCTAAAACTTTTATCTAACCAAAAGTTAAAAATAATGTTAAAAATTAATGTTAAAAAAACCAGCACAAGAAAAAAAGTTATCATTAAATCACCATAAGAAACACTTTTATCAATTAAAAAAGTTTCATTAATTTCCGGAACAATTATTTCTTCTATGTTTTCATTTTTTACTTGTAAACTTTCCGGAAAAATGCAAGTAATGTTATTTTCTAAACTTTCGCAAATTATTTCCATTTATTTTTTTAAAATCAACTTGAAACTTGAACAGCAAGTTAATTTTAACAATTTTTCTTTTTTTTGTAAAGCTTTTTTGCTTTTTTTGCTTTTTTTGCTTTAATATAAACTAACCTTATTTAGCTTAATGTAGTTCCTTTCAGGAACACCCCTATTGCAAAGGGTCTCTTGGCGTACTTGTCAACTAAAAAATAATTGACTTTCCCCCAATGAGCTTCCTTTCTTGCTAGTTAGCACCCTTTAGGACGCACCCGCCGTGTTTTAGAGCTACGGCAACCCAGCTTTATAGGCTTACAAGACTTAAACTGATATTATCAGCCGGACGCGTACAAGATGACCACAGAATACGCAATCTCTTTTTTATACTCTTGTTCTTGTAATTTAACTCTTAACAAGAGTTGTATTTCAACTATTGCACACTTTTATTTTTTTGTAAAGCAAAAACGCCGTTTCCGGCGTTTTTTAGAGAAGTTCTTGTTAAGAGTTTTTCACATCTCTTGTTAAGGTATAACAAAAATTGTTAAAATTGTCAACAATTTAAGCTTTTTATAAACACATTATCCACCGCTTCCACGCAATACATTAATCACATACTTTATCGCTTTAAAGCCAAAGTGTAACATTATTTCTGCTACAATAACAACTCCTAAAAATACAAACAAGAGTTTTAAAGGAAAAAACATTTCAATAAAATTAAAAGCAGAAGAAAAATTATCTACATTTTGG
>JBAXYK010000106.1:0-3476 GCA_041670825.1 Bacilli bacterium
AGGACGCACCCGCCGTGTTTTAGAGCTACGGCAACCCAGCTTTATTGGCTTACAAGACTTAAACTGATATTATCAGCCGGACGCGTGCAAGATGACCACAGAACACGCAATCTCTTTTTTATACTCTTGTTCTTGTAATTTAACTCTTAACAAGAGATGTATTTCAACTATTGCACACTTTTATTTTTTTGTAAAGCAAAACGCCGTTTCCGGCGTTTTTTAGAGAAGTTCTTGTTAAGAGTTTTTCACATCTCTTGTTAAGGTATAACAAAAATTGTTAAAATTGTCAACAATTTAAGCTTTTTATACACACATTATCCACCACTACCACGCAATACATTAATCACATACTTTATTGCTTTAAAGCCAAAGTGTAACATTATTTCTGCTACAATAACAACTCCTAAAAATATAAATAAAAGCTTTAAAGGAAAAAACATTTCTATAAAATTAAAAGCAGAAGAAAAAGCGTCTATATTCTGACTAAAAGAAGAAGAAAAATCAGCAAGAGAAAAGCCCGAAAAGTTTTCCGGCAATCTTCCAATAGTATTATTTAAAAACCAAGTTATAATGTTTATAAAAAAATCTAAAATTGACATAAAAATAATTATTTAAAAAAATGTTTAATATATGCTATACCCCAAAATATAAACCCGAACACAATCATTAAAATAAAAAAGCTTTTAACTGAAGGCATAAAATCGCTTGTAAAAGGGTTTATGTTTAAAGTTGAGTTGTTACCCATTAAACTGATTGAAATGCTTTCAGCAGTTATATTGCTTTTAATACTGCTTATTTTTTCAATCGCTACATTTAGATAATTGAAAGGAGCTTTTTGCTGTACTTGATTGACTGCGTTGTTTAAATTATTTAAAGCACTTGCAGACGGCAAGAACCCAGTTTTTAACAAGTTTTCAATATTACACAATAAATTATCGGGAAAAGTTAAAGAAGAACAATCAGTTTCTTCGGGCATTTCCGGAAAAGAAATTAAACTTTTTGTCGCATTGCAAAAGCTAGACGATCCCGAACCCGAACACACCCAAGTCCACCCCGAACCACTTTCCAAAAAAGAGCTTTCCGAAACATACCCCGAAGAACATAAATCAGTATTAGAAATGTCTAAACTAGAAAAACTAGAATTGGACGCAGAGCCACAAGCCCCGTTGTAATAATAACTTGCACTGCAATTGTATTGAGTAGTTCCACCATTTAAACCCTCACAAGCATAAATAATTCTTTCGCCATTATCGCCGGAAAGGTAAAAATCACCAGAAGAACAAAAATCTTGATTGTCAAAATCAGCCCAATCAAAAGTTGAACCATTGGCAGAGCCACAAACCCCATTGACAGAAATAGGCGTTCCTAAAATAGGAAAATCATTGCTATAAGTTAAAATAGAAATAGGATCATTTTCATCTTGAAAAGTATAATTCCCCCCCGTAGAAACCCCTAAAAAGTACCAAGGACCACTACTAAAAGAGATTGATATAGTTTCTAAAAAATCAGTATAAAAAGCATTATCAATGTCTGTTTTTGTTATATAATCACCAGTTGACGGGTATATTTCACCACCATATTCCTTAAATATTTTGTAAAACTTCATTGAGCAAGTTTTTGAACCAAAATCACTAACTTCTATTTGTTGAAAGTCAATATTTTCGTCAAAAGGTTCTAGACAATCTAGTAAAGAAGTATAAAACCTAACCCACCCCGAACCATAGCCCGTGTCTGATATTGCAATATTTTCATATGGCGTGTCCATAATATAGAGCATCTCCAACTCCTTGTTATAAAAATTATAAAAAATGTTTTCATAGCCGTCATCAACAGACCAAGAAAGAGTTAACTCGCCATTTTGATCGTATTCAAAACTTTCAATGATAATTCCTTTATCACCCGCTTCTGCAAAAACATTTTGAGAAACAAAAAAAGAAACTAACAAAAACCCTACTAAAAATATAATTTTTGTTAATTTCTTTTTCATTTTTTTTATTTAATTATTTTTCTAAAAATATACATAGCTAGAGATATTCCTAAAACAACCATAATCAATGGCATAAAATCGCCCAATAGTCCGGAAATATAACCCGTCATTGTTGTAATATCTGTATTTTCTATTTCAAAAAACATATTTTTAATCTTTAATCATTATCGTTATTTCTACCTAAAATGCTTGATATAATAAAAATAGCTAAACCAATACCCCCCATAAATAAAATAACCGGCATTAAATCCGCCGTAACTCCGCTAACAACATTAATAATATCATTTAATTTTTCGCTAGTGATTTCTATCATAGTTTTAAAAAGAGAGAACGGGAAAAGCTCAATCTTTTACGCGGTAACAAGTATTGAGATTTAGCTACACGCAACCCGAACCCGTTAAGATTTATTTCTTAACACTAGAAAATAATCCGATTATCTTTTTAATAAAATAAAAAGCTAATGGAAGACCGATTATTAACGCAATTACTAACCAAAGGTCTGTAAATATTGTTCCAATTTGTGCAGTTAAATCTGTTACTGCTGTTACTGGCAATTCAATCATTTTTTTGGCATTAATTAATTCTTATTATATTTTCTCTCTCCGACTAATCAATTATAATCCTTATTAAAGAAAAAATCAATATAGCCACCATAGCAACGGCAGAAAGTTCCAACAATAAGTCTGAAAAATAATAAAAAAAAGCGTAAAATACTTCTATCATTTTAATATAAATAAATCTTTAATTCCTTTAAAGGTAAAAAGAACAACCATTTCAAAAGCTGGAAAAAGTATAATGTAAGTTCCTAAAAATTGCAAAATGGTCATTTTTTCAATCTCTTTTTTTAATAATAATACTTGACGGCATAATAAAGTTAAAAATTGACTTTACTAAAAAAAACAAAAACATCAAAAGAAGAAAGAACGAAACGATCAAATCGCCGTAAGTAACTGATTGATTTACATAAAAAGTTTCTTGCGTTTCATTATCAATAATTTCTTGAGTATAAAAATCTTTTGAAACAACAGAAAAAGTTTCCGGCAATTCGCAAGAAAAAGTTTCTGTTAAATTATCATAAACGCAATCAAAGTTCATTTTTGTTTGTTAATATTTTTTTTAATTGACTTGCTTGACTGGAAGCCAAGTCAATTTTAACATTTTTTTTAATCATTGTCAAAACACTTTTTCTTTCAAAAAAAATCGTTCGCCGAAAATATTTTAAAAATGACTTTTTAAACCTATTTTACCATAAGGTAGTTCCTTTCAGGAACACCCCTGTTGCAAAAGGTCTCTTGGCGTACTTGTCAACTAAAAAATAATTGACTTTCCCCCAATGAGCCTCCATTTTTGCTAGTTAGCACCCTTTAGGACGCACCCGCCGTGTTTTAGAGCTACGGCAACCCAGCTTTATTGGCTTACAAGACTTAAACTGATATTATCAGCCGGACGCGTGCAAGATGACCACAGAACACGCAATCTCTTTTTTATA
>JBAXYK010000107.1:0-3476 GCA_041670825.1 Bacilli bacterium
GCACCAAATAGAAACGCTTAAATTTCTAATTGATTATTTGGTAAACACTCAAAAAAGAAGTTTGGATTATTTGCAAAATGCTAGAATAATAAAAACTAATCAGTATTTGAAAATGGATTCTTTTACAAGAAATAATTTAGAATTAACAAGAACTCTAAGAAGTGAAGATAGGTATGGTTCTTTGCTTTGGGTTATAGACAAGACTAAAACAGCAATGGGATCAAGATTACTAAAAAGTTGGATTCAAAGGCCTCTAGTATTACAAAGTGAAATAGAAGAGCGGTTAGTAATTGTGGATGCTCTAATTAATAATTTTATAGTGCGAGAGGAATTAGTAAAACAATTAGATTCAGTGTATGATCTTCCAAGGCTTATTGCAAAAATTAGTTATGGCAATGCAAACGGAAGAGATTTAATTCAACTTGCTAATTCTCTTTCTGCCCTGCCTAAAATCAAGGAAGTTTTGCAATCTAGTGGAGATAAGGCATTGATTCAACTTTCAAAAAGAATAGAAATAATGAAAGACATAGTTGATTTAATAGGAATAAGTATTGTTGATAATCCTCCTATTTCAGTAAAAGAGGGCGGATTAATAAAAACAAAATATAATAAAGACCTGGATGATATAAGAAAATTAAGTAAAGGTGGCAAAGAATGGATTGCAAACTTTGAAAAAACAGAAAAAGAAAGAACGGGCATAAAGAGTTTAAAAATAGGATTTAATAAAGTCTTTGGTTTTTATATTGAGGTTACTAATTCTTATTTGAATCAAGTTAAAGATGAGTTTGGTTACATAAGAAAACAGACTTTAACAGGCTCTGAAAGATTTATAACAAAAGAATTGAAAGAAAAAGAAGATCTAGTTCTTAATGCTGAAGAGAAAATGATAAAATTGGAATATGAGATTTTTCTTTCAATAAGAGAAGAAATAAAAAAATATACCAGTCTAATTCAAAAAAATTCTGATGCCTTAGCAAATATTGATGTTTTTTGTTCATATGCAAGAGTTAGTGTTGAAAATAATTATATAAAACCAACATTTTCTTCCCAAAGAGAATTATCAATAAAAGATGGTAGGCACCCAGTTATTGAAAAAGTATTGAAAGACCGTTCTTATGTACCTAATGATATAACAATGGATGAGAGTAACTTCTTACAAATAATAACAGGTCCAAATATGGGTGGTAAAAGCACTTATATGAGGCAGAATGCAATTATTGCGATATTAGCTCAAATAGGGTGTTATGTTCCAGCAAAGGAAGCAAGACTTCCAATTTTTGATGCAATATTTACAAGGATAGGTGCAAGCGATGATTTAGTATCTGGACAATCTACATTCATGGTTGAAATGTTAGAAGTAAATAATGCGATAGCAAATGCAACAGAAAAGTCTTTAATAGTATTTGATGAAATAGGAAGAGGAACTTCAACATTTGATGGAATGGCAATTGCACAGTCAATAATAGAACATATAGCAATAAATATAAAAGCGATGACTTTATTTTCAACTCACTATCATGAACTTGTAAAAATAGCTGAATCATTATCAGGTGTTATTAATGTAAATACAGAAGTTCATGAAGAAAATAATAAAGTAACTTTTCTCTATAAAATAAAACCAGGATCTGCTAATAAATCATATGGAATCAATGTTGCTCGACTAGCCCATATTCCTAGTCCTATACTTGATAGAGCAAAAGAGATATTGGAAGATTTAGAAAATAAGAATCAAGTCGTTAATGGTGTAAAGTATGTTGTTAAAGAAGTTATTAAAAAAAGTGAAATAGAAAAAGAAATTCAAGAGTTAGATCCTTTGAACTTAACACCTCTTGAAGCTTTAAATTATTTATATAATTTAAAAAAGAAGTTAGGTGAGTAAAATTATGAGTAAGATACATATTATGGATGCTTCTTTGTCCAATATGATAGCAGCAGGAGAAGTTGTTGAAAGGCCTGCTAGTGTTGTAAAAGAATTAATTGAAAATTCTTTAGATGCAGGAGCAACAGAAATAGAAATAAAAATAAAAGATTCTGGGAGGACACTAATTCAGGTAATTGATGATGGTAGCGGAATGGATGCTAATGATGCAAAACTAGCATTTGTTCGCCACGCAACAAGCAAGATAATCACTGAAAGAGATCTTTTCAGAATAAAAACTATGGGATTTAGAGGAGAAGCTTTACCATCTATAGCTGCAGTAAGTAAGGTTGTTATGGAGACTTCTACAGGTGCTGATTCAGGGACAAGAATAGTCATTGAAAATAATGATATTATTTCTATAGAACCTTGTGCTTCTAAAAAAGGCACAATGATTAAGGTTGAAGAATTGTTTTACAATACTCCTGCCCGTTTGAAATATTTAAAAGCAGATAGCACAGAATATTATAATGTTCTTGATGTCATTACTAAATTATCTTTAGCTAATCCTAAAGTTCGTTTTAAATTTATTTCTAATGATAAAATAATATATCTAAGCAGTGGAAGAGGAGATATTCTAGAAGTAATTAAGGATGTTTATGGCCTCGAGACAGCAAAAAATATAATCTCTTTTAAAACAGCAGATAATGATTTTGAAGTTGAGGGATTAATAGGAAAATTTATAATATCAAAATCTAGTAGAAATTATATTATCTGTATCGTTAATGGTAGATACGTAAGATTGCCATTTATTCAAAATGCAGTTATTGAGAGTTATGCGCATTATCTTCCTAACAATAGATACCCACTTGCAATTATTAACATAAGTGTTGATCCTAGTTTTGTAGATGTTAATGTTCACCCATCTAAAAGTGAAATAAGATTATCAAAAATTGATGGCTTGATATCTCTAATAAAAAAACAAATTGCCCTATCATTAGAGACCGCATATATGATTCCTGAAATTAATGTTAATTTAAAAAACAATATAGAAAAACCAGAATTAAATTTAGAGAGTAATTATGAATACACAAATGTTATAAATGAGAATCTTTACATAGACAAAAAAGAAACCATGGAAAATCACGAGCAGGAGGGAACATATTCTTTTTCAGAAAGAATTAATAAAACAAAAGAAAGCATAAGTTTATATCCTATTGGTCAAATTCATGGCACATACATTGTTGCAGAATCTACAGATGGATTTTATTTAATTGATCAGCATGCAGCAATGGAAAGAATTAACTTTGAAAAGTTTTCTAAAATGCTTATGGAAAATAATGATTTATATGATTTGTTAGTGCCAATTATTATTGAGTTATCATTGAGCTCAATGAATATTGTTAAAGAGAAATTAACAATATTAGAAACAGTTGGTATATATGCAGAAATTTTTGGCAACAATGCTTTGAAGGTAAATTCTGTTCCTTTATGGATGAAGGATTTAGATATTAAAGAATATGTTTTAGATATAGTAGAGCAAATTATTAATAATTCAAACATTAATATTTATTCTTTAAGGTCTCATGCAATTGCTACAATAAGTTGTAAAGCCTCA
>JBAXYK010000108.1:0-3474 GCA_041670825.1 Bacilli bacterium
CAACTTATTAGAATGGCTATTATACACTATCAATTTGAATCAATTCATCCTTTTTATGATGGAAATGGTAGAACAGGTAGAATCATCAATGTGCTTTATTTAACACTTAAAGGATTAATAGATTCACCTATTATATATATAAGTAAGTATATTAACAAAAACAAAGGTAATTATTATAAATATCTACAAGAATCTCGCACTCAAGATAACTTAGAGCCATTTATTATATACATGTTAAAAGCAGTTGAAGAAACATCCATAAATACACTTAAGCTTATGAAAGAGATGATTAATTTAATTGAAGATATTGGATTGGAAATCAAAGAAAAATTACCTAAAATATATTCAAAAGAACTTACTAATGTTTTGTTTTATGAATTCTATACTAAAATAAGTTATGTTGAATCTGGCTTATCTATCTCAAGGAAAACCGCTTCAACCTATTTAATACAACTTGAAGAAAAAGGTATTCTAATATCCAAAATGGTGGGTAGAGATAAAATATATATGAATCAAAGATTATATGATTTAGTTAAATATATGGATTTTTAAGAGGTAGTAACTTGTTAATATAATTTATTGATGATAAAAAAGAAAGGAGAAGTAATTTTATGAAGAAAATAAATTTATTATTGGGAATTGCTTTATTATTACCATTAATAAGTGGATGCACAAAAGAAGAAACCATCAGTACTAATAGTGATATTGCAATAGTTTTAGCAATATCTAATAGTGAACTCCAACTATATAAAACAAAAAATGGCAATGGTGATGATGATAAGGATTTAGAAGAGAAAGATCGTTATATCAGTGTAAGTCTTAATTCTAAAATAGAATACTACACTGGTAATGGTAATTATCAATTTTATGTATATAATGATGAATTAGTGGATAATGAAAAAGAAGGTAAAAGTTCTTTATCTAGCATAAAAATTGGTGATTCTATTCGTTTAGAATACTTTGAAGATGAACCAACTAAAGTTGCTAGAATAACTAATAATTATTTTGAATGCAGTAATTTTATTTATGGCATTGAAGATAGTATTGAAGGCGTTAATGCTATAATGAAAAACGATTCTGGTGACACTAAGGTTCAAATTAAACTTAGTTCACTTTGGTTTGATAATAATTATAATGTAAAACAAGTTCCAAATTTAGAAGTACCAACTGAACTTAAGATATGCTACAGATCTTATTGGTTATATGGTTCCCCAGTAACAAATGGTGCTAGAGAAATGTATTACAGCTTTATACCCGAATAATAATTGCTAATATATTAACAAATAGTTGACAAAAACAGCCTAAAATGCTAATATATTAGCAGTATGAATAATAAATATGATATTAGGGACTTTGTTCCTGTTTTAACTGAACAATCAGTTAGTGAAGATTTAATAAAAAGATTTAAAAAAAGAAGAAAAGAGTCTGGGTTTTCTCAATTAGAATTAAGTAAACGCTCGGGAGTAAGTTATGGTTCAATCAGGAGGTTTGAATCTATTGGAGAGATTTCTTTAACTTCTTTAATAAAAATCAGTTCAGCTATTGGATGTTTAGAAGAGTTTAGTAACTTATTTACAACACCTATTGTGAAAAATTTAAAGGATATGAAATAATGAAGATAGATATTAAAAGAGTTGTCGTTAAATATAACGGCGCTGTTGTTGGTTATTTACAAGAATTTGAAAATAGGAAAATAGCTTTTCAATATGATGAAGATTGGTTAAAAAATGGATTTTCAATTTCTCCATTTTCTTTGCCATTAACTGAAAAAGTATATATTTCAAATTCGCCACATTTTAATGGTTTATTTGGAGTTTTTAGTGATTCTTTACCAGATGGATGGGGAGAACTTTTAGTTAGAAGAATGCTTTCAAAAGAGGGTATTAATTTTGATAAAATATCTGCTCTTACTAGATTAACAATAATTAGCGAAAGTGGATTGGGTGGGCTTTCATATGAGCCTATTCAGGAAACAAAAAATATAAAATTAGATAATGATTTAGATTATTTAGCAAAAGAAATAGAACAAATCTTAAGTGATACAAATAGTAAATTAGATTTAGATAAGGTTTTTGCATACGGAGGATCAAGTGGTGGGGCAAGGCCTAAAGCTCATATAAGCATAAATAATGTATCTTGGATTGTTAAATTTCCTTCTTCAACAGATCCTAAAAATATTGGAGAACTTGAATATAAAGCAAATGAAATAGCAAAAAAATGCGGAATAGATGTAAATGAATTTAAATTATTTCCATCTAAAAAATACTTGGGATTTTTTGGTGCTAAAAGATTTGATAGGGCAAATGGTAAAAGAATTCATATGATTTCTTTATCTAGCATTTTAGAAACAACTCATCAAGTTCCAAATTTAGACTATGTGCATTTATTCCAGGTAATTCAAAAAATATGTGCTAATAAAGAAGATTTATATGAAGCATATAGAAGAATGTGTTTTAATGTTTTGTATGGTAATAAAGATGATCATGGGAAAAATTTTGCTTTTTTATATGATGAGAGCCTAAAAGGATATAAATTATCCCCAGATTATGATATTACTAAAACTTCAGATAAATTTGAACATGAGATGACAGTTTTAGGTATAGGTAATCCTACAGAAAAAGATTTATTAGAATTTGCTTTGAACATGAAATTATCAGTTGCTAAATGCGAGAATATTATTAGAAAAATAAAACAAGTAATTGCTAATAATTAATGAATATCTTAAAAAGTGATAAATGCGAGCATAAAAGTTGCGTATCTATCACTTTTTTATGTACAATTTTAAATGTTAAATTATGAAGGGATAAAGGTAGTTATGAAAGATTTAGAACCACGATATTTTACTTTGAAAGATTATATAAAAGTACTTTATGATGCTACTTATATGATGACAAAGTATAAGAAATATTTAAAGTTAATAGATACCAAATTTAATTCTAATATTATGCTTGCAGTAACATATGTAAATGGGTGCAAAATATGTTCTTATTATCATGCCAAAGAGTTACTAAAAAGTGGAGCAAGTGATGAAGAATTAAAAAGTATGCTAGATGGTTCTTTTAAGAATTTAGAAAAAGAAGATACAAAAGCTCTTTTATTTGCAGAGCATTATGCTGATGTAAAGGGTGATTATGACAAAGAATCTTTTAGAAAGTTAATTGATGAATATGGTAAAGATAAGGCTTATGGAATAATGGCTACAATTAAACTAATAATGTTTGGTAATATAAGTGGCATTTCTTTAGGCAATATGAAAGAAAGATTTAAACTCAAACATCCTCAAAATTCAAAACTATTAACTGACTTATCAATATTATTATCTACTATTATATTAATGCCTTTATTTATCATAATAAATCTTTTTAGAAAAAGAAAAGAATTTTCCTATTAAAATGAAACTAAATATTAAATTTATAGATACTTACTTCTCTTTTGCCTTCTAGATACATACTATTATTTGAAGGCAACTTTAAA
>JBAXYK010000109.1:0-3424 GCA_041670825.1 Bacilli bacterium
GGTTAAAATCCCAATGACATTAGAAGGAATTAAAGCTGTAAAAGCATTATCAGAACGAGGAATAAAAACAAATGTTACATTAGTTTTTAATACTACTCAGGCATTAGCAGCAGCAAAAGCTGGCGCAACATATGTTTCGCCATTCATGGGAAGATTAGATGATATTACTCCAGGAACAGGTGTTGCTTTAATTGAAGATATAGTTGCTTTGTTTTCAATGTATGGGTTTGATACAAAAGTTATTGCTGCTTCAATAAGAAATGTTGAGCACGTTCATCAAGCAGCAATGGCAGGGAGTGATATTGCTACTATACCATTTAAAATTTTAAAGGAAATGTTAACTCATCCTTTGACTACAAAAGGATTACAAATCTTTGCTGATGCGGCAAAAAAATAAAGTCCATTAGGACTTTTTTTTATTTTTCAAACCATAAATTATATAAATTATTTGCTCTATTTAGTTTTTGATAATATATTTTATTGAATATTTCTTTGCCATCTTTTTCTAGCATATATTTTGCCCAATAAGTCCAAAGTATATCATTAAATATATACCAAATTTTTAAATCTTCAAAAATATCATTACTATATTTATCAAGGTAGTAATATTTTAAAAAATCTAAAATAGTTTTTTCGTCAGTTATATCATTTTCGCTAATAAAAGATGCAAGATCAAACATTTTATTATTCATGCCTGCATATTCATAATCAATTATATATAGTCTCTTGTTATCAAAAAGCAGATTTCCGTTTACTAAATCATTATGACATAAAACAAGATTGTTTTTTAAATATTGATTTTCAATGTTCTTAATAATAGTTCCTTCAAAAGGGAATAAACTTAAGGACTTTCCTTTAAACACATTAAGTTTTTCCAATGCATTGAATTTCAAAGAGTTAATGCTGGTTTTGTGTATTTCTCTAAGTTTTTCTGCAACCATAGATATCTTTTTTTCAATAGCAAGGGAAGACTCATTAAAAACTTTGCTATTTTCAATATATTTTGTTATTTTTATTCCACTTTTGTTATCATAATATAGTGTTTGTACATCAATATCCTTGTTTTTAAGTGCTGATATTACTAGTTCTTCATTACTATATTTAAATATTTTTTCATTCCCTTTTTTAGGGATTCTAACAATATACTTATTAAAAGAATTAGTAACTACTTTATAATTATCGTTTGTTAATCCAAGAGGTATATACTCTATATCTTTAATGTCTTCATTAAAGACGTTTTTTATGATGCTTTCAATTATTTTCATTATTTTTGCCTCCTGTACTTTCTTAATTATAAAACTATGCTAAAATAAAATAAATAGGAGAATATCTAATGAAAGTAAACTATATAGCAGTTAACGCCAAGTATATACACACAAATAGTGCAGTACGAATTTTGCATCAACTTTCTTGTAAGAGTTATGATTCAATTTTTTTAGAGTTTACAATAAAGGATAGCATTGATTATATAATTGGAAAGATTTTAGATAATACTCCTGATGTAATTGGGTTTTCTTGCTATCTATGGAACATTGAAATAATAATCAAAGTATGTAAATTAATTAAAATAAAGCAGCCAAACATAAAAATAATACTAGGAGGCCCTGAAGTCAGTTATGATACCAAAAACTTCATAAAGTTTAATTTCATTGATTATATAATTGCTGGCGATGGAGAAGTAACAATATTAGAATTGTTATCTTCTATTAAAAATAATCAACCAATTAATTTGGATTCGGTTGCAACTAAAGATAATCCTTATGCAAAACCCAAATATATTGATTCCTTTTTAGAAGTTCCTTCCATTATTGATTTATATTCTGAAGATGATATTAAAAATAAAATAATCTATCTTGAAACATCAAGAGGTTGTCCTTTTAATTGTAGTTATTGTCTTTCAAGTGTAGAAAGTAATAAAATAAGGTATTTACCATTAGAAGATGTTTTTTCACAAATAGATTATTTCATTAATTGCAATGCTAGAAACATTAAATTCTTGGATAGGACATCTAATGCTAACGAGGAAAGGTTTTTAAAAATAATACAATATATTGAGGGAAAAAATTGTAATCAGGTTTTCCAATTTGAAGTAGAAGCAAATATTTTATCTAATAAGATGATTGATTATCTAAGCAATAATGTAAAAAAAGGATTAATTCGTTTGGAAATTGGGATTCAATCTACTAATGAGTTAAGCAATAAAAGTGTCAATAGAATTTCTAATATTCCCAAATTGTTTAATACAATAAAAACAATTCAAAATGGAGAAAGAGTAACAATACATGTTGACTTAATTGCAGGCTTACCATATGAAGATATCAATAGTTTTATTAAGTCATTTAATGAAACATTTAAGTTATATTGTGCAGAGTTTCAATTAGGTTTTCTTAAATTACTAAGAGGGACTCCAATAAAATTAGAAGCATATGTATATGATTATGAGTTTGATTCTCTACCACCTTATGAAATAATATCAAATAAATATCTTTCAAAATTTGATTTGTTAAGAATAAAGGATTGTGAAGAGGGCTTAGAGAGATTTTGGAATTCTTTTAGGGCACAAAAAACAATTAAAAAGGTGATTGAAAATAATGAAATTAATCCTTTTATATTTTTTGAAGGATTAGGCAAGTTGATATTGAAAGATGTAAGATATCAAGAAAATGATTTTTATTTAATTTTAAGTAATTACTTACTTAGTTTAGGTATTAATGAGGTTGATCTTTTAAAAGAAGAATATTTAAGAAGATACAAAATAAGACCTATTAGATTTTGGGGATTAGAAAAAATAAAGCCATCAGTTTTAAAAAAAGAAATTCAAGAAAAAAAGTTAATTTCTAATAAGTACTTACAAAACGCTTTTGTAACTTCGATAACTGGAGGGTATTTAATAATAACTTATGTTAACAACGAATCTAGATTATTAAAAGTAGTCAATAATAAATTAGAAGAAATATGATTTATCTTTGTTGCTGAAAATTAGTAATTGGATTATAATTTTAATGATAAATTAAATAGGTGCATTATATGCATAAAAGGGAATAAAGTAAAAATCTTTAGCTGTCCCAGCAACTGTGATGCTGACGAAAAACAAAACCACTGATATTCGGGAAGGTGTTGAGTAGGAAGAAGCTAAGCCAGGAGACCTACCTATTTTTTATCCATAAAGTATCTCCTGGGAATGGGACATTGAATCTTTATTTTAGACTCAAAAAGATTTTTTCCTTCCAGGTATACAGTTCACTAGGGAGGAATTTTTTATGAAAAAGTGGATTAAGAGTTATTTAGTTTATGTTATTTTAGCAGTATCAATTATTTTCAATGCAGTACAGTTTAGTAATTATAATTCATTAAAGAAAAATGCAGATTTATTAAGAGAAAAATTAGAAGCACAAGAAGTCACTATATTGATTTATAATGCTAC
>JBAXYK010000110.1:0-3415 GCA_041670825.1 Bacilli bacterium
AAGTTCCTTTGTTTCTTAAGATATTCAAGACATTTGTGAAATAATCTGGTAATTCACATTCAAAAATCATTTGTTCATTGGTTGCAGGATGATTTAAGACCAATCTTTTTGCATGTAATAATTGACCATTTAAATATTCAAAATTTCTTCCTCCATACAACTGATCACCAACAAGAGGATGATGAATATAGGACATATGTACTCGTATTTGATGAGTTCGTCCTGTTTCTAATTTACATTCAATTAATGTATAACCATTAAATCTTTCAATAACTTTAAAATGCGTCACAGCATTTTTACCCGAACTAACAACTGCCATTTTCTTTCGATTATTTGGATGTCTTCCAATCGGTGCTTTTATCACACCTTCATTGTGTTCCATCTCGCCACTAACTATTGCATAATAAACTCTTGAAGCTGTTTTGTTTTTTAATTGTTCAGCTAATTTCTCATGAGCATAATCGTTTTTTGCAACCATCAATAATCCACTTGTATCTTTATCAATTCGATGAACAATTCCTGGTCTAATATTACCATTTATAGAACTTAAATTATTTTCAAAATGGTACAATAAAGCATTTACTAATGTTCCGCTATAATGACCATTTGCTGGATGTACAACCATACCTTGTGGTTTGTCTATTATTATTAAATCATTATCTTCATAAACTATTTTTAATGGGATATTTTCTGGAACAACCTTAAAATCGTTTATTGGAACTATTTCTATAGTGATTACATCGTTAGAAGAAACCTTGAATGATGGTTTGACTTCCTTATCATTAATTAAAATATCACCATTATTTATCATTGATTGAATTCTGGTCCTTGAAAAAGAAGAATAAACATTTGAAACAAATTTATCTATTCTCATTCCTTCCATATTAGCTTCAACAACAATGGTCAATAAATCATCCATTTTTTACCTTCTTTTCATCAATATACATGAATAAAATTAAGGCTATTGTTCCACATACTACACATATATCAGCAAAATTGAAAACTGGAAAATTATAGCCAAAAATATAAAAATCGAGAAAATCTACTACTCTTCCATAAAACACTCTATCAATCCAATTACCAAGAGCACCACCAACAATTAATATTATTGATATATTTCCAAAGACTGAACGTTTTTTTTGATATTTAAAATAATATATGCTAAATCCAATTGCAGTGATTGTAGAAATTCCTACAAGCAACCATCTACTATTTGAAAAACTAGACCACGCAGCACCAGTATTGTAAATTAGAGTAAAATAGAAAAAATTATCAATTATGCTCACTGGATGACCTTCAAGCAAACTAACCTCTGCAAAATACTTTGTCAATTGATCAATCACTATCAATAAAGGTACCAATAAAAATAGCAATATTTTTCTTTTATTCACTTATTTTTCCTCCCATTTGCTAGCTTTTAAAACTGCTTCTTGGCAACGTGGACAAATGTTTTGTTCGTTAAGTTCTCCTTTAGGAAATCTATTCCAACATCTTTCACATTTTTCTCCACTATCTTTTTTTACCAAAACTTTGCATACATCATATTTGGTTGCGTCCAAATTATCAATTTCTTTTAATGAAGAAACAATAAATAATCTTATTTTCTCTTGATATGAAAATTTCTTGAAAACACGCTCAACATTTTTATCAAGTATTTCAATATCTAAACTTGCTTCTTGACTAGAACCTATTAAGGAAGATGTTCTTGCTTCTTCTAGTGCTTTTAAAATATCACTTCTTAATTTCAAAACTAATGAGTATTCTTCTAGCAAAATTTTGTCAATGTTGTCTTCCTTTTTAGGCATATCTAAAAGGTGAACAGATTCTTTATTTCTATCATACCATAAATCATAAATTTCTTCACATGTATGAGGTAGAATTGGTGCTAAAAGCCTTAAAAGTGCAAATAAGGTTTTATATAGAACTGTTTGTACTTGTCTTCTTCGGTGAGAATCATATTCATCGCAATATAAAACATCTTTTGTCAAATCTAAGTAAAATGAACTCAAATCAATTGACATAAAATTCATGATTTCAGTAGTAACTGTAGAAAAATCATAATTGTCATAAGCATATAAACAATTATTTGTTACAATTTTTAACTTTTCCAATATGTATGAATCAACTACATCGAAATCATTTGCATTGTTTTTTGTAATATCAAAATATCCTAAGTTACCTTTCACACCTAAATTTCCTACTAAAAATCTGAAGGTATTTCTAATTTTTCGGTATTGTTCCGCTGCTTGCTTAATTATCTCATCTGAAATTCTTACATCTGATTGGTAATCAACACTGGCTACCCATAGTCTTAAAATATCCGCTCCAGAATTTGCAATAATTTTGTTTGGGTCTATTGTATTCCCTAGTGATTTGGACATTTTATTCCCTTTACCATCCAAAACAAAACCATGGGAAACACATGTCTTATATGGAGCACAATTATTAATTGCTGTTCCAATAATTAAAGATGAATTAAACCACCCTCTATATTGGTCGCTTCCTTCTAAGTATAAATCAAATGGATATTTATATCCTCTTTCTACTAAAACACTTGTATGAGAAGATCCTGAATCAAACCAAACGTCCATAATATCAGTCTCTTTTTTGTATTTGCCGTTAGGAGATAAAGGATTTGTATATCCTTCTGGTAGGAGTTCTTCTGCGGTTTTTTCAAACCAAATGTTTGAACCATATTTTCTAAATAGTTCAACAAAATGATCAAAAAGTTTCTTATCAAAAATTGGAGTTCCATCTTCCGCATATATTATAGTAATTGGAACGCCCCATGCTCTTTGACGAGAAATGCACCAGTCACCGCGATTAGCAATCATATTTGCTAATCTAACCTCACCCCAACTAGGAAACCATTTAATATCTTTTATTTCTGAAAGTAATTTTTCTCTTATTTTATCAATAGAACAAAACCATTGATCAGTTGCTCTAAAAATAACAGGTTTTTTTGTTCTCCAATCATGTGGATATGAATGAGTCATTTTCTCACTGCCCAATAATGCACCTGTATTATTTAATATTTCTAATACCTTGTCATTGGCTTTTTCGTAAAACATGCCTTCTAATTCTGGTCCTGCATCTTTCATCATGAATCCCCTTGAATCAACAGGACAATATGTTGGTAACCCATATTTTTGACCAACAAAGAAATCATCTTCACCATGTCCAGGAGCTGTATGAACACAACCAGTTCCAGCATCATTTGTAACGTGATTGCCTAATATTACTAAAGAATTCCTATCATAAAATGGATGCTTTGCCTCAACATATTCCAAATCTTTTCCCTTTAATGTTTTACGCAATTTCAAGGAATTAAATCCTAATTTTTCCTTTAATGAGTCTGCAAATTCCTTTAAAAATATGAATACACCTTTGTCAGTTTCAAAAACTCCATACTCAT
>JBAXYK010000111.1:0-3405 GCA_041670825.1 Bacilli bacterium
ATCTGATGGAGCCTCTTCATCCATTATGGGAGGAATTGGATCTCACTCTTTTGCTAATATTAAGGAACGAGGACCAGAAAAGATGTTGTCCTATATTACGTTTGGATTAGCAGGAGCATTCTTTTTTCTAGCAATAATTGTTAGATTGTTGGAAAAGGCTTAATGATATCTTTGAGAGGCTTATGCCTCTTTTACTTTTAAAAGGGGGGAAAATATCAATGGAAGATTTACAAAAAAAGCTATTAGAATATTTAGAGCAAAGAAATTATAACGGACGTGATATTTTTGCTATTTCAAAAGACCTTAATATTAGTAGAGATGATTTGTTACCTATTATTGAAAATCTTGAAAAAGAAGGTGTTATTTTTTCTTCAAAAAAGAAAGAATATTTTCTTGCTATAAGATTTGGATTGATAAAAGCAAGAGTCACTAAAGTTTTTAAGAAGTTTGGCATAGTAAGGTATTATGATGGAAAAAGTGATGAAGAAAAAGAACTTAGAGTAGAAGACTTTGATATGAAAGATGCTTTTTGCTATGATACTGTTTTGATAAAGCCACTTGATGAAAGATATGCAAGTATTTTTAAAGTTCTAGAAAGAGGAAATGAGTTTGTTGTTGGAGAATTCCATTCTAGTAAAAGAAATTATGTTGTGCCAGATGATGAATACCTACCATTTAGAATATATATTGCTAAAGAGGATACTTTAAAAGCAGTAGAAGGGCATAAGGTAGTTGTTAATATAGTGGATTTTGATAAAGAAATAAGAGGTAAAGTTCAAAAAATATTAGGACATATTAATGATCCAAGAGTGGACATAATGTCTATAATATACAAGCATCAGGTTCCAGTAGAATTTGATGATGATGTTTTAAAAGAAGCATCCGAAAAATCAAAAGATATTTCTCCAGATGATTTGAAACATAGATTAGATTTACGTGATCACTTAATATTTACAATAGACGGTGAAGATGCAAAAGATTTAGATGATGCAATAGAAATGAAAATACTTGATAATGGAAATTATGAACTTGGTGTTCATATTGCAGATGTTTCTAATTATGTTACTAAAGGGTCATTAATTGATAAAGACGCTTTTCAAAGAGGAACATCAATTTATATGGCAGATTATGTTATTCCAATGCTACCTCATATTTTATCAAACGGGATTTGTTCCTTAAATCCTAATGAAGATAGATTAACCATGAGTTGTATAATGGAAATAAATAAAGATGGTAAAGTAGTAAATTATAAAATAACTCCAAGTGTAATTCGTTCCAAATATCGCTTGAATTACACACTTACTAATAAGTTTTTCGCAAAAGAGCATGAATACGATCCTGAACTTGCTGAAATGCTGACAAATATGTTAGAACTATCTAAAATACTTCAAAATGTTCGAAAAGAAAGAGGAGCAATAGAGTTAAATGCTCCAGAAGCAAAAGTTATTTTGGATAAAGATGGCAAGTGCATTGATGTTGTATTAAGAACTCAAGGTATTGCTGAAAAATTAATAGAAGATTTTATGGTTGCAGCAAATGAGACTACAGCAACTCATGTTTTTTGGCAACAATTACCATATATATATAGGGTTCATGATAAGCCAAAACAAAAAAGCATGTCCATTTTTAACATGCAAATAGCACCACTAGGCTATAAGGTTGTTGGTGATAAAAATGGAGTGCATCCTAAGACATTACAAGCACTATTAGAAAGAATTAAAGGGAAACCAGAAGAACTAGTAATAACAACTTTAATGCTAAGAAGTTTTGCAAAAGCAAAGTATGATAGTGTTAATATTGGCCATTTTGGATTGGGTAGTAAGTGTTACAGTCATTTTACTTCACCAATAAGACGCTATCCTGATTTATTAGCACATCGCTTATTAAAAATGTATGCAAAACCTCAAAAAACAAACTATGAGGAGTTGCTAGAGGAAGTAACTTACATTGCTATGCAAAATTCAATTTCTGAAAGAAAAGCAGATCAAATTGAAAGAGATGTAGAAGATATGAAGAAAGCTGAGTACATGGAAGATAAAATTGGCTTTGTTTATGATGGTGTAGTAAGTGGAATAATTATGTCAGGGTTTTTTGTTGAACTACCAAATACAATTGAAGGATTAGTAAAATTTGAATCAATGGATGATTACTTTGAGTTTGATGAAAAAAGAATGGTAGCTATAGGTCAAGGTAGTCATCAAGTAATAGCTTTAGGTGATAAGGTTAAAATTAAAGTAAAGGCTACAGATAAAAAATCAGCACAAATAGATTTTACTTTTATTAGAAAATTAAAATAGCGGAGATGATAACATGGATAATATTGAGATTGCTAATGAAAAAGCCATTGATAGGATTCAAGAATCAATTGTTCATTTAATAAGAATGGGTAAGGGCAGCGAAGAAATAAAAATTTTGAGTAAAGGTAAAGCTTTGCTACATTCTGGGCCACCAGTTACTTATGAAAATATGTGTAGTGCAATGAAAAATGCTATTCATGGAGCGATTGTGTATGAAAAGTGGGCTAACAATATTAGTGATGCTGAGATTTTAGCAAGTAGTGGAACAATAGAATATTATTCTTGTAATGATTATGGTGCAGTTGGTCCAATGGCAGGAATTATTTCGCCATCTATGCCAGTATATGTTTTTAAAAATATTGTTTATAATAATTTTTCTGTCGTCACTGTTAATGAAGGATTAGGAAAAACTTTGCGATTTGGTGCTAATGATGAGAGTGTTATTGCAAAATTAAACTGGATTGAAAAAATCTATGCTCCAATTTTAAAAGAAACCCTCAAAATAATGGGTCCATTAGATGTTTCTGCAATATTGGCTCAAGGATTACAAAGAGGCGATGAGGCACATAATAGAAATAAAGCCTGCACTAGTATCTTTATTAGGAAAATAGCTCCTTATTTAGTGAAGACTAGTTTCTCAAAAGAAGATATTTCGGATGTTCTTGCATTCCTTGATGGGAATGATCATACATTTCTAAATTTATCAATGGGTGTCAGCAAGGCAACAATGGATACAATAAAAGGTATTGCTAATTGTTCACTTGTTTCGTGTATGTGTACTAATGGCTATGAATTTGGAATAAAAGTTTCTGCCCTCAAAGATAAATGGATTACCTTTAAATCGCCATATGCAATAGGTAATTATTTTCCTAACTTTACATCAAAAGATGCAAGTCCGGTTATGGGAGATTCATATATATCTGAAGCTTCGGGTATTGGTGCTTTTGCAATGGGATGCGCACCTGGAATAGGACAGTTTATTGGCATAAGTGCTACAGAAGCTTTGGAATATAGTAAAAAAATGTACGAGATAACAGTAGCAGAACATAAAAGATTTTTAATTCCATCTCTAAATTATCGTGGAGTGCCATTGGGTATTGATATAAGA
>JBAXYK010000112.1:0-3363 GCA_041670825.1 Bacilli bacterium
CCTTATAGCAAGACAAATTGTATTCATCTTTTTCAGTTTCAATTCTATGGTCAATTTCTTCTGCCAAATCTTGAAATATTGGATAATCTTTTGCTCTTAATGTTGTTAAGTCAGTTTTGGTTGTTATTCCTTTTTTGTTATAAACCTCAACAATGACTTTGTTTAAGAGTTCCAAGCTATCCGCATTGATTCCTTGCAAAATTAGTCTAAAAAACTCTTCTAAAAACTGCAAATGTGAATAAAATGAATTACTTGTTCCATCTTGATTTTCATCATCTAAACTCGTAATGATATGGAAAGGATTTATTCTTCCATTTTTTGATGAAGATACATCTAATACTCTGCCTTTAAGATTGTTGGCAAGATTTCCATATTCGTTTTCTGGGTCAAGAATAAAGACTTTTGCATTATCACTTGCAAGGTTGGCAAGCAGCATTTTTGTTGCATAAGATTTACCAGAACCAGACTTTCCAATTATGACTGTATTAGAATTTACTCTTTCATCATCACGTTTAAAAAAGTCAACAAATGTTGGCAATTTGTTCTCACCAATTAAGAGTCCGTTCTTATCCAAAATTGCATTGCTAATAAATGGAAATGATGACGCTATTACAGATGAATTAAGGCCACGAGAAATATTGATTTTGTTATATGTGTTTATGTTTGATGAAAAATAACTTTCAATTTGTCTGCCAAACATCTCACTAAACTTAAACCCAAATTCTCTTAATTTTCTTCTAACATTTTTCTTGTTTTTTGTGTCTTTGAATTCATCATAAGCAGTGATGATTATAGTTGTATCAAAAAATACTTCATTATCATTTTGTAATCCTTCAAGTAAAACTTGTAAACTCTCTAAATGCGTTTGTTTATCTATTTGAGAGCTTGCTTTGCCGAAAGTGTTTTGTGATAAAAGTTCATTGATTGCAGTGTCAATTCTTTTAATTGCTTTGTATTTATCAACAGGTTGTGCTTTAAGAACAACTTTTGTATTTGGTAAATCAAACAATTCTTGCGCCCAAGCATTTTCAACTTTAAGTGGGAAATCAGTTATAACAAAATGAGTTAAACTTTTATTGTTTTGTCTAACTGACATCGGTCTAAATTGAACACTCTCTGGATAGATATTTTTTATGTAATCTTTTTCGTTATAATCATTAAAGTCTCTTTCATCAAAATCTTTGTCATAAGAGTATTTTAAGAATATTGCGAGCTCTTTGTTATTCAATCTTTTAGCTTCAAGATTATTGTTTTTTAATGATTGCTCAATAATATCCAAAGAGTTATTTAAACTCTTTTTGTCAATATCATGTAGCACAATGTAATAGCTACTCGCAAATATCCTTTCATCAGAGTTTATTCCTTCAATCAAGTTCATTCTATCTTCAATGATTTCAACTCTTTTTCTAAATTCTTCTTCGTTTAAATTTTCATGTTCGTTTTCAGCAATTAGCTTTTGAATTCTAGTTAATTCATTTTTAATATAACCATCAAAAATGATTGGTTTTTCAAGTTTAACAATATTGTATTCTTGGAATATACCAACATTTTTTAATGTGTTTCCAACAATACCATCAATTAAATAATTTTGTTTGGTTTCGCTTAACATATTAAATTCAATGGGTGTAATTTCAATCACTCCTGTGATGTTGCCATCTTTGCCATAAATCATTTCATCTTTGATTGATGAATAAGGAATTACTGCACTGATATGTCCGTTTCCTTTTGTGTTTTTGTTAAATGTTTTTCTTGCAACTGCGAACTTAATTGCATAGCCTAGTGCTTCGTATAGTTTTATATCTCCAAGTGGTATAAACATTGGAGCAACTACAATCAATATAATAAAAGCAATGACAAATTTGTTTGGCAAGTTGCTAGTAACTGCAAGAGCTATAAAGGCGAGTGAAATGACGCCAAGAATGACATCATAAATACCTATACCTTTATAAAACTGCAATTTAACCTTTGTATTTTTAGGTATTATTCTCATTATTTTTTTGCTCCTTTGTTTGCGATTTACCTTGTGGGTGGTTCAAAATACTATCGCCTTTAATTGCATTTTTTGCTCTTGGTATAAAGTTCTTTGTCATTCCAACAAGACCACCTTCGGCAAAGTCTTTAATCATTCCAATTGGCATTGTTGCAATACGAGTTGGCATACCTCCATATTTTGCAAGTTTACTTGGTTCGGATTTGTTTAAATAACTTTTATTACTTCCGGGAGCTATAAAAGAATTTTTAAGTCCGGTTAAAGAAGAACGAGTAGATTTTTTTGTATCTACAAATCTTTTTCCACCCAAGATTGCTCCACCAACAGTAGCACCAGCACCCAAGATACCTTTGGCAATATTGCCACCAGTTTGCATATTTCTTATCATTTGCTGTGTTTCATTTTGTCCTGCCGAATTACCAGTTAATTGTGCAATTACCAAGTTTGCTTTCGTAACTGCAAAAGCGCCTCCAATTAGGAATAATATTTTAACGATTCCGTTTTTAAATGCGTCTGCAAAGAAAACGATTTCTGATACTTGTGGAATAATAATGAAAAATAAATTCATTGATAAAATTATCCCGTATGCACCCAGAACTTTTGATATTGTCATATCACGCCAGATTTTAAATCTACTTCCATCATCAACCGGTATAGTGCTAACACTTATTGGCGAAATTATATACAGAAGAACAATATCAAATATTCTTTGTATAAAGGTAACAGCACTCATAACAAACATAACCATAATTACTATTGAGCCAAAAATACCAATAAGAAAGTCTAAGCTTTGCAAATTGTAAAATTGACTAACTACACTCATATCAAAGTAACTTAGTTCACCAGTTAAAAACATTCTTTCAATTTCTATTCTACTTACTTGGTCGCCAATAAAAGCATATTGACCACTTGTCACAAGTATTTGACCGCCAATAGATGTAGAACCACCAACCACAGCAGCATAAGGGTTCATACTTGCGTTGACTGCTCCCATAACCGCATTTGTAAGTGTTATTCCTGCAATTAAAATAAATGGAACCATTAAGAAAATTGCAAAACTTTGAAATGCTTTACCAAGTATTTGTGACTTAGATTTTTTGTTATCACTTGCAACATACTCAGACCGGATAATTGCAATCATCACAAATACTACAAGCAAAATTATGGCAATTAAAAAGATATAAAAGAAAGCTGTTTTTACTGAATTGGAAAGTATAAAGTGTGATAGTAAATCAGTTTGTTCACCGTTTATATTGACAGTTTGAATTCCTGCAAGTGTGTAAAATATTTCTCGTATAAAATCAATGATATAACAAATTGTTTTTTGCAAACTATATAACAGTTCAAATATCCAATTTGTTAGAAAATCCATA
>JBAXYK010000113.1:0-3358 GCA_041670825.1 Bacilli bacterium
GCAATATTTTTTGCAATAGATAATAGTGCATTGTCTGCCGATTTTTTTAAATTATATGGTCTTTTTGTTGGAGCGTTTTTAGCCCTTGTTTTTGAAAAAAAGTATATTAACTTTACTATACCTAAGGCTATTTGGAAAAAAGCAATAAGATTGGCTTTAGGATTACTGATTATTATTGGTATAAAAGAAGGTTTAAAAATTGTTTTCCCTGATGTTTTTTACCTACACTTTATTCGTTATTTCTTAATGGCTTTTGTTGGATTTGGACTTTATCCAATGCTTTTCAAAAAACTTAGATTTTAAGAAGGAGTAAAAAATGAATAAAAGAATATTATTTATAACAAAAACAGCACTATTTTTGGCGATATTATTAGTTGTACAGTTTTTTTCTAAGCCACTTGGCCAATATGTTACAGGGTCATTGGTAAATTTAGTCTTAATTATTTCAAGTTGTGCCTTAGGTATTTATGGAGGGATGATTTTGGCGATTGTTTCTCCTTTTTTGGCTTTCTTTTTAGGAATAGGTCCAGCATTTTTGATAATTATTCCATTTATTGCTTTGGGTAATTTGGTAATATCTTTAATTGGTGGGACTTATTTGAAAAGAATTTATAACCAAAAAAAAGGAGCTTTAAAAGTTGGTTTCAACCATTTAATGTTTTTTGTAGTTTCTCCTTTATTTAAAGCTCTAGTAATATATGTTGGGGTAGTAATGATTGCTATTCCTTTAATACCAAGTTTGAATGAAACTCAAGTTAAAGTACTTAGTGCTGCTTTTTCCTATTCTCAACTTATTACAGCATTGATAGGAACAATACTATCATTTATTATTTATCCATTTTTAAGAAAAGTAATTAAGGATTAACTATATTGTAAAAAAATAATTAATATGCTATTCTTAAGTATGAAATTGGTAGTAAGAAAGATTAATTTGATATGTTGTTTTAGCGAGAGTTGATATGGTGTAAGCAACTTACAACAAGAATTAAAATGCACTTACTAAATCTTTTTTGAAAATTAGTATAAAAAGACGTAAATCGGCGTTAACGAGCAAAGATAAATCGTTTAGATTTAAATTAGAGTGGAACCGTGCTCATAAGCGCCTCTATGTAGTGTAGAGACGTTTTTTATTTTAATGGAGGAAAATCTATGATTAAATTTTACAATAGTATGACAAATAAAATAGAAGAGTTTAAGCCAATAAAAGAAGGGAAAGTATCACTTTATGTATGCGGTCCAACAGTATATGGATATGCACATTTTGGGAATATGAGGCCAGTAATAGTGTTTGATACTTTAAGAAGATTCTTGACTTACCTTGGATATGAGGTCACATATGTCAGCAACATAACAGATGTTGATGATAAAGTAATTAATAGTGCAATCAAAGAAGGAAAAAGTGAGAGTGAAATTGCTTCATTTTATTTAGATAATTTTTTAGATTGTGTGACTAAAGTAAATTCAATGTTACCAAATTATATGCCAAGAGTAACAGAAAATATGGATGACATGATAAATTTTATAAATGAACTTGTCATAAAAGGGTATGCATATGTTGTTGATGGTGATGTATTTTTTAGAGTTAGTAAGGCTAAAGAATATGGGAAACTTGGTAATTTTAAAGTTGAAGATTTAAAGGTTGGAGCAAGAGTTGAAGAAAATATCAAAAAAGAAAGTCCACTAGATTTTGCCTTGTGGAAAAAAACAGATA
Organism: Bacilli bacterium; assembly: GCA_041670825.1. Classification (GTDB taxonomy): domain Bacteria; phylum Bacillota_I; class Bacilli_A; order RFN20; family UBA1709; genus JAQUUH01. The sequence continues at coordinate 1,712 of JBAXYK010000113.1, forward strand.
AGGGTGTCAAATGGAATTCTTTTTGGGGAGAAGGAAGACCAGGATGGCACACAGAATGTGTTGTGATGATTAATTCCATTTTTAAACAACACTTAATTGATATTCATGGTGGAGGATTTGATTTAAAGTTTCCTCATCATGAGAATGAAATTGCTCAAAGTAGAGCTTGCTATAATACTTACTTAGCAAATTATTGGATGCATAATGGCTTTGTAAATTTCAATAATGAAAAAATGTCAAAATCAATTGGCAACGTTAAATTTGCAAAAGATGTGATTGAACAATATGGTGGTCAGGCAGTAAGATTTGCCATGCTTTCAACACACTATAGATCCCCATTTAATTTTAATGATGAAATCATGAATACAGCTATTAAAGAAGTCAGCAAAATAACTATGGCATTAAATCAGGCGAGTGTGAAAATGCAACTTGATGGCAAAGAGTATTCTAAAATTATTGATGATTCTTATATTGCTAGGTTTATTGAAGAATTATCAAATGACTTAAATACTGCTAATGCGCTTACGATAGTTTTTGAGGTAACTAAAGAATTGAATTTATCATTAAGAAAAAATGATATGCCTGCTTTAGTAAGACAGTATTATACTTTGTTAGATATGATAAATGTTTTAGGAATAAGTTATGAAAAAATAAATGTAAATAACGAGGATAAAGCATTATTTAATAATTGGAAGAAATTCAAGTCAGAGGGTAAGTATGAAGAAGCAGACAAAATTAGGACAATTTTATCTAGCAAAGGAATAATGTAATATGGAACAGTATATATATGGAAAAAATGCTATTAAGCATAGAATAGAAAATGAAGCTGATATTGAAGAAATAATGCTCCAAGAGGGATTCAAGGATGAGCGCCTAATGGAATTAATTAAAGATAAGTATCCTACAAGATATGTAAGGAGTTCTTATCTAGATAAGTTATCCAACAAAGGAGTTCATCAAGGAATTATTGCTAAAATTAAAACTTATAAAACAATTGATATTGAAGAATTGTTGAATAACATTAAAGTAATTGAAAATCCATTACTAGTAATGCTTGATGGCATTCAAGATCCTCATAATTTGGGCGCAATATTAAGAACTTGTGATGCAATAGGAGTTAATGGAGTAATTGTTCCAAAACATCGTAGCGCTCCTCTTAATTCAACGGTCGCAAAAGTCTCAACAGGGGCAATAGAATTTGTTTCGGTATCAGAAGTTACCAATTTAACAAGCACATTAAAAAAGCTTAAAGAAAAAGGTTTTTGGGTTGTTGGAGCAGAAGCAGATAATTCTCAAGATTATAGAGATTTAGACTATAAAATGCCTATAGTATTAGTAATTGGTTCAGAAGGGAAAGGGATTTCTAGATTGGTTCTTGAACAATGTGATTACAAAATTCATTTACCAATGTTGGGTCATGTTAATTCATTAAATGCCTCGGTTGCAACAGCAATCCTTCTTTATCAAATTTATAGTAATAAAAATCCATTAAGCAAGGAGGAATAGTTTGGAACTTAATACCTTAAATGATTCGGAATTAATCTACATGATTAATCAAAGTAACAATGAAGCAGTAAGGTTATTAACACAAAAGTATTATCCAATAATAAAATCATGGATTAACGATATGGTAACTAATCCTCAACA
>JBAXYK010000114.1:0-3343 GCA_041670825.1 Bacilli bacterium
ATAGAACTCCGCTTCAAAACCCACATTAAAATTTAAAAAACCAAATTTTTCCATTTTTTGCAAATTTCTTTTTAAAATAAATCTTGGGTCTCCTTCAAATGGCACTCCATTAGGTTTATAGACATCACAGATTAATCTTGCAACTTTAGGTCCACTTTTATTTTCCCAATCAAGAATTAGAAAAGTTGAAAAATCTGGGTGTAAATACATGTCTGCCTCATTTATACGAATAAATCCTTCAATAGATGAGCCATCAAACATTATTTTATTATCAAGCGCCTTTTCTAATTGTGATGAAGGAATCTCTACACTTTTTACCATTCCTAACATATCACTAAATTGTAAGCAAATATACCTAATATCTTCTTTATTAACTATTTCTAATATGTCTTGTTTTGTATACTTTTCCATTCCTTCACTCTCCTTATAAAAAAATAATATAGTATAAATATATTCCTAATGCACTATTCCACGCAAGGTTTTTTTATAAAAAAAAGATGCAAAGCATCTTTTTAAAATCTATCTTTTACTTTCTTGAAGTTTTTGATACATTTTTCTATCACATCTTAAGCAAAATTCTGTTAGAAGATCAATCGCTGCTAAATAATCTGTTTCGTGAACTATTCCATAATGAGAATGAATGTATCTTGCAGGAATTGATAATGTACAGTTTACTACACCTTCACCAAATAGGTGGATTGCGCCAGAATCTGTTCCTCCTGCTGCTAACATATCAAATGTATATGGTATATTCTTCTCTTTACAAATATCGATAAGAGTATTTATTAGAGCCTTATGTCCAATAACACTACCATCAGCAAAAGAGATTGAAATACCTTTCCCTAATTTTGCTTCAGTACTCATTCCTGGAACATCTCCAGCAATTGTTACATCTAATGCAAAAGCTATATCTGGTTTAACAGCATAGACTGCAGTTCTTGCTCCACGAAGTCCAACTTCTTCTTGGACTGTTCCAACTGCATAAACTGCATTTGGATGACTCTTACCTTTCAAATTTCGTAATACTTCAATACCAACTGCAGCACCTAAGCGATCATCAAAAGCCTTTGCTGCCCAATATTTTGGATCTGCTAATTGCATAAATTCAGCAACTGGTGTTACAGGATCTCCAGGACGAATACCTAACTTTTCGACAGCTTCTTTACCTGCAATACCAAGATCAACATATACTTGTTTTAAGTCCATAACTTTATTTCTTTGATCTGGTTGCAAAACATGAGGTGCAGTTGATCCTACAATTCCCATAAATTTTTTGCCTTCACTTGTACAGACTTCCAATCTTTGACTCAATAATACATGTGGCCACCATCCTCCAATTGGATGCAATCTTAGATATCCTTCTGGTTCTATTTTACTTACTAGAAAACCAATTTCATCAATGTGACCTGCTATCATAATCTTCAAATCATCTGTTCCATTTTTCTTTGCAATAATTGATCCAAGGTTATCATAGCTCAATTCATCATAGTAACCTTCAACATATTTTTTAAAAACACGACTCGCATTTTTTTCGTGACCAGAAATACCATCAACTTCGGTAAATTCTTTTATAAATTTTATTCTTTCTTTATTCTCCATAATTATCGCTCCCTTACAAAGATATATTATATATATATCTTATATTAATTACAATTGACAAAGCGCTTACATCTTTTTACCTATCAAACAATTCTGATAGTGAAGATAAATATTCAATTATGCTCTTATCAATAAGATTTGGATTTAACATGAAATTCCAATTTCCTTTAGAAATTCCTGGTGTGTTCATTCTACTAAGACTATCAGCTCCAATAATATCTTGAATTGAAAATATGGTTATTAATGCATTACTTCTGCTAAGCAATTTCATTAATTTTCTATTTATTTCATGATCTGTTTCTATCCCTGCATATGAATAAACTTGTTTTCTAGTATAATAATCCAAATTATTCCACCATTTTGAAATTGTTTCATTATCATGCGTTCCTAAATAAGCAATACAATTTTTCTCATAATTATGTGGTAAATAAGGGTTTTTTGGATTACCATCAAAAGCAAATTGCAATATTTTCATTCCTGGCAAATTATAAGTATCCTTAAGTTTTATAACACTTTGAGGAATATCACCCAAATCTTCGGCAATTATATCGCACTTTTTTACTGACTTAAGTATTACATCTAGCAACTTTCTTCCTTCACCCTTTTTATAATATCCTTTACTTGCATCTTTGCTACTACTAGGAATTACATAATAACTATCAAATGCTCTAAAATGATCAATTCTTAAAACATCACATAATTTACTCACATGACAGATTCTATCTCTCCAAAACTTGTACCCATTTTGTCTCATTTTCTTATAATCATATATTGGGTTACCCCATAATTGTCCTTTTAAAGACATAGAATCTGGTGATGCACCTGAAAAATATTTTGGTAAACCTTTTTTATTTAGCAAAAAATAGTCTTGATTTTTCCAAACATCAACAGAGTTATAAGAAACATACATTGGAATATCTCCAATAAGCTTTATATCATACTTTTTTAACATATCAATAAAATCATAATACTGCTTATAAAATAAATACTGGGTATATTTCTGATAGTTTATTTCTTCACTTAACATTTTTTCATATTCAAGAATAGTTTTACTTTCTCTTTTTGCCAACAAAACTGGCCATTCATTCCATGGTTTTTTAAAGTAATCATATAATGCCATGAATAATGCATAGTCATTAATCCAAGACTTATTTTCAAGCAAAAAGTCATTATACTTCGTGAATTTATTACTTAATTTGAATTTCTCATAACTTTTATTTAATAACTTGTCTTTAATATTTCTTGCTTGCTCATAATTAGTAATATATGAATCTGAGATAGTAATATCATCCAAATCTGATGACTCTAAAAAACCATCTTCTACTAATTTATCAATATCAATCAAATAAATATTGCCTGCAAATGAGTCACATGATGAATATGGAGAGTTTTCACTATCCATTGGATTAATCGGAAGGATTTGCCAGTATTTTTGCTTTGATGCGCGTAGAAAAATAGCAAAATTTTCGGCTTCTTTTCCTAATGAGCCAATAAAGTATTTTGAAGGAAGACTAGAAATATGCATTAGAATTCCACTTGCTCTATTCATTTTAACACTTCCTAATATTTGTTTTCTTGTCGTAAATAATTAATTTTATTTTTCGCGTAATATGCATTTAAAATCTCACTATATGAATATTCTAATTTCAATCCCAATCCTAGAAACTTTGATAGCAATTGCTGATAAACATCTAAAGATAAATCATGACAAAGATTAGATATACTATTATATATATCTAGAAAA
>JBAXYK010000115.1:0-3340 GCA_041670825.1 Bacilli bacterium
AAAAACAATGGAAGCAAAGAAAATGTTGATGCTAAAACTAAAGCCATATGCGAAGAAGTTACTGGCATGAAATACAAAGATTTATATAAGTAATAAAAAGAGGGAAGCATCACCTGATGCCTTCCTCTTTTTCAACTATTTTTCTTGTTAATGGATCGGTTTGATGCTTAAATCCTAATATCTTAACAAAACCATTCATGAATAAAGCAACCATACCTTCTGCAAATCCATTATTATACAAGTTCAATCCAAAGTGCAATTCACCAGTGTTTTGAACAACAGATATGTGAACTATAGCTGCCATCATACCAAATATTGGGCCATAAGCTCCCGCTATTGGTGATAACCCTGTAGCAAAAAGTGCCCCTAAAATTATCATTGGTTGTGTTAAATCCCACATATGGAATATTTGTCCTAATAAAGCTCCAAATAAAATATACGAAACACTCCTTATGTGCTTACCAGCAGCTCCAAACCCAACTATAGTTAAAACTCCACCTATCGTAGGACCATTAAGAGAAGCTCCAACAATTAAAATAAATATTACTGCAAGAATTCCTAATAAACCCATATTAACTAGAGTAGCTCCTCTTCCATAATTTGTATAAAAATCACTTGGAGCGGCACCTGTACTTATCGTTATTTGTTTTAGTTTCTTTTTTATTTCTTTTTCACAAGTGAAGCCATATATTATTAAGGCTATAAAAATAATTATAAGAAACCAAGCAAAGAGTTCATTATTTCCTGTACTCCATAATTCTCTAGTTTTTACATTAAAACCAAAAACTTTTAATATGGAAACCACTACTGTAAGTATTATTCCACCAGTAAAACCAATATTATAAAGATTGAAACCATCATGGAAATTAAAAGCAACCCTAGATACTAATGGTAAAACTAAACCTATAAATATACCTAAAGACAAACTAGCAATAACTGCCACTCCAAGATTTAATCCCGGATAGAATAAAACCTCAGATACAGCTGGTGCCATTGTACATCCCATTAATGCAATTGCAATTAAATCTTTAAAATCTTCTTTTTTAATTAAAGAAAATATAAAGACTCCTATTATTATTGGCCAAACATTTATTAGATTTTTTCCAAAAAGAGCAAATCCTCCAAAAAGGAAAAGAGATGCTAGTACCTGTCCGCTCATATCCTTTTTAAATACTAAAAATAGTAAAGTAGCTATTATCAACAATAACCCGGAGTTTAAAAATGCCCCACCAATATTACCTTGAACAAAAAAGTCTGTTATTAAACCATCTGGAGTTGTTAGTATCCTAATTAAGCCTTCAAAAGATTCTTTAACGCCTGTATTAATTAATCCAAACGTGATAAAAACTATGCCTAGAATCATTATGAACAAATAATCTTTAAATCTACTCCTTGTTGTTACTTCCATCTTCTTTGTGCTCCTTCTTCATAATTTCTTTTAATATATGATAAGTCATAAGTATTCCTGCTATGGCTGGAGGTATCACTATGCTTGATGGGGGAAACTTTTCTTTCATTGTCCCATTTTCTTTTACTTGTATATTTTGTGAACGTGGAATCTCTATAGAATATACTACATTAATTTTTCTAAAATCTAAATCTCTTTTTTTACAAAGTTCTCTTAATTTTCTACAAATTGGATCTACACTAGTTTTATCAAGGGTTGTTATTCTTACTAATGTTGGATCTATTTTATTTGCCATACCTGTGCACGATATTACTGGTATATTATTTCTTAAGCAATACTCTATCAAAGAAACTTTTGAAGTTATTGTATCTATTGCATCAACAATATAATCTACATTATAGCTACTTAATATGTTTAATGTCGCTTCAGTTAAAAAAATCTTTTCAACATCTACTGTTGCTTTGGGATTGATTGATAAAATCCTTTTCTTTGCTATTTCTACTTTATCTTCACCTATTGTTTCAAAGGTTGCAATTATTTGTCTATTTATATTACTAATTTCAACCTTATCTTTATCTATTAAAACAAAGTGCCCAACACCAAGCCTTGCTAGGGTTTCGACTGTATATGAGCCAACACCACCAAGCCCTATAATCATTACTGTTGTTTTACTCAAATCTGATGTTATATTATCCCCTAATAACATTTCATTACGTAAAAATTGGTTATCATTAATCATTTTTTTTGCCTCCTTCAAAGTCAGCAATAATCTTGCTAACTATGTCGGTCGTAGTATACACATTAGTATCATACCAAGTTACTTTAAATTGATTGTTAAAAAATGTATATTGTCTTTTAGCATATCTCCTAGTATTTTTCTTTATTAGTTCTACTAGTTGCTCTTTATTAATCAAACCAGAAAAATAAGGAATAAACTCTTTATATCCTATTGCTTGCAAGCAAGTAGAATTTGGACTTGCAGATTTTATTATTTCATGAACTTCCTTTTCTAGCCCTGCAACAAACATTTCATCAACTCTTTTGTTGATTGAATTATATAGAGTCTTTCTATCAGCTGTTAATCCTATAAATAAACAATCAAAAACAAGTTTATGTTTCTGCTTAGATAACCAATAAGATTTTGTTTTACCACTTGATTCATAAATTGATATTGCTCTTAAAACTCTTTTTCTATTATTTGGATGAATTTGTAGGGCAGAGTCTAAATCATATTTTTTCAATATATCATATAATTCTTGATTTGTTTTATCTTTATATTTTGTTGAAGAATCGTTACTAACTTCTTTATTAAAATCATAGTCATATAAAACACTCCTCAAATATAATCCTGTCCCTCCTACTATTATTGGAACTCTTTTTTGTTCAAAGATTTCATTAATTTTCTTGGTAGCTAAATCTTTATACTCTGCTACAGAAAAACTCTCCTTTACACTTACTATATCAAACAAATAATGAGGAACTCCTTCTTTTTCAACTTCTTTTATTTTAGCTGTTCCTATGTTCATTTCTTTATATACTTGCATAGAATCCCCGTTAATTATTGATCCATTTATTTGCTTTGCAAGTTCAATTGCTAATTTTGTTTTACCTGTTGCTGTTTGTCCACCTATTACTATTATTTTTGACATATTTTCATCCCACTCTTTTAAACATTTTTTCTATCTCATATTTGGAATAAAAAATCATTGTAGGTCTCCCGTGTGGACATGTATAAGGGTTACTACATTTTTGAAGAGTATTGATCAATATTTCCATTTCTTCAAAAGAGAGTCTTTTATTTGCTTTTAATGAGGCTTTACAACTTATTGTAGCAATTGCATGAGACCTTAAAGAATAAATATTAATGTTTGAATTATTAATAATTTGCTCTACTATATCTAAAACATATTCTTTAATATCTAAATCCTTCAT
>JBAXYK010000116.1:0-3322 GCA_041670825.1 Bacilli bacterium
GTATAAATTAATTTTCTTTTTAACATTATCGAATATTCTTTTAGTATAGGCATAATTACTAATCTATATTCACTACCTTGAGATTTATGAACACTTATGCAATAAGCGTGTGATAAATTAGAAAAATTTGAGGATGAATATTTAACAAGATTACCATCAAAATTAACAACTATTTGTGCATGTTGTTTATCTTCATCACTAATTATGTCCTCAAGTATACCAATATCACCATTATATACATCATCATCTGGTTGATTTTTTAATTGTAGAATTTTGTCACCTACTCTATATGTTGTCCTACCAATACTAATAGTTTTTTTATAATTTGTTTGAGGATTAAAATACTCACGCAAGATATCATTTAAATTATTTATACCTGCAACTCCATCATACATTGGTGCAAGTACTTGAATATCCTGAACTGTCATCCCTTTATCAACCGCTTTTTGTACAATATTTAATATATAATTTCGTACTTGAATTGAGGAACATTCAATAAAAGATACATCATCTTTGTGCAAATTTGAAATATCTAAAACTCCCATACGAACATCATATGACAAAGGTATAATCCCTGAATTTTCACTTTGCCTATGAATTTTTATAAGTTTAACCTTATTAATAAAATCTAGCGATAGTAGATCACGCAAAACATCACCAGGAGATACTGGAGGTAATTGCTGATCATCACCAATTAAAAGTATTTTGCTAAAATTTTGGGTAGCTTTTAATAAATTGTCAAACAATTGACAATCGACCATTGAAAATTCATCAATAATTAGAAAATCACCAAAGAGTTGGTTGTTTTCGTGATATTTAAAGGTATTAGTCTCTAAATCCCATCCAAGATACCTATGAATTGTTGTAGCTTCATGTTCGCTAAGTTCACTAATACGTTTAGCCGCTCTTCCTGTAGGAGCACAAATTTGAATTATGCTATCAGAAAATAAATTCTCATATATTTTGATAATAGCATTGACAACTGTGGTCTTTCCTGTGCCTGGGCCTCCAGTAATAATAGTTAACCCATTGTTAATACATGTGATTATAGATTCTTTTTGTTCATTAGAATACTCTATACCCATTTGTCTTTCTATTTTTGCAATCTCTTCATTTATTAATTCTGAAGAAACAATTGAATTTGTTCTTTTAATGAACTTTGATATATTTTGAGCGATTCCTTCCTCTGCATAATATAATTGAGTTGGATAAATTCTTTCGTTTTCAATTATAATATCTCCATTTAATGCAATTTCATTAATTGAACTATTAAATTCTTCATAATCAATATCTGGAATATTACTTAAAATATATTTATATATCTCATTTAGATTAGTATAAGTGTCCTGGGTTTTATAACATATTTGCAAGGCAGCATGACATATCAAAGCTTTCAATCTTCGTTCATCTTTTTGAGAAATGCCAATTGAAAAAGCAATTCGGTCGGCTATTTTAAAATTGATTCCATCAATGTCTGAAATTAAAATGTAGGGATTTTCTAAAACTTTTCCCACCATGCGGTCACCATAAATTGCATCCATTTTCATTAGAGTTTTTAAATCTATACCATGGCCAACAAATATTTTGATAGCTTCTTCTAATCTATGATTAAACTTAATTCCCTTTATTATAGAATCTTTTTGTTCTTTTTTTATGCTAACACTATCTAAAGCGGAATCATCATTTTTTATTTTTTCCAAACAATCAGCACCCAACTCATCAAAAACTTTTTTTGCTGCTGCAGTTCCTACCTTTGGAAATGATGAACTTGATAAAAATCGTATAATAGCCTCCTCATCATTTGGCAAGATTTTTTCATAATTTTCAACTTTAAATTGTCTACCATATTTTGGATGATCAATAAATTCCCCATAATATCTGCATAAATCATTCTTTTTAGGTAACTCAAAATAACCAGTTATTACAAGTTTTTCATCTTTTTTTTGATCCAATTTTATTTTTGCAATAACATACGAATTACCTTCATTATAAAAAACAACACTGTATATATATCCTAATATTGTCTCCATAGTTCACCACATCACTTTGCAAAATCAATTACTCCTCCGCCAAGACACAATTCATCACTATAAAAAACGCAAATTTGTCCTGGAGTAATTGATTTTACTTTTTGCATACATCTTACTTCAATTGTATCTTCTGATAAAAATTTTGCAGTTACAGGATTGTCATTTTGACGATAACGAAACTTACATGAACACTCAAACTCACCTATAGGTTTATTTTTAGAAATCCAGTTAACATTTTTTACTAATACATAACTATTATAAAGAATGTCATCATCACCTTGAACAACATATAAAATTGACTTTTCAATATCTTTACCAACTACAAACCATGAACCAGTTTCGTGATTTGCAATTCCGCCAATTCCAAGGCCTTTTCTTTGACCAAGAGTATAATACATTACTCCATCATGTTGGCCAATAATATCACCACTGGTCTTATCTACTATATTCCCTGGCTTAGCTGGAATATAATTTTTTAAAAAATCTTTGAAATTTCTTTCACCAATAAAGCAAATACCTGTAGAATCTTTTTTATTAGCAACACTTAATCCTATAGAATTAGCTATTTCTCTAACTTTCTTTTTAGTGATATTTCCTAGAGGAAATAGTGTTTTTTTCAATTGCTCTTGGTTCAATAGTGCAAGAAAATATGATTGATCTTTACTTTTATCATCCGCTTTGTACATAACGGATTCTTCACCATGAAAAATCTTGGCGTAATGACCTGTTGCAATATATTCTGCACCTTGAGAAAAAGCAAATTTTAAAAAATAATCAAATTTTATATATTTATTACAAAAAACATCCGGATTTGGTGTTCTTCCTTTTTTGTACTCACTTACTAAATAAGAAAAGACATAATCCCAATACTCTTTAATAAAATCTACTCTAAGAAGTGGGATACCCAATTTGTTTGCAACATTTTTTGCATCAATATAATCCATTTCTTGCGGGCAAATATCTCCAAAATATTTATTTCCTTTGATATCATTATTCGCTAAAGAATCCCAATTTCTCATGAAAGCTCCAATGACTTCATGACCTTCTTTTTTCAATAAATATGCAGCAACAGCACTATCAACACCGCCACTTAATCCAACAATAATTTTTGCCATGAAATCACCTCATTTCCTTGATATTTATTATATCATAATATGAGTCTTATTTAATAAAAATAATAAAAAAAAAGACCTGGCAGCGAGCTATTCTTCCTAGTAAACTAGATACCTTCACCGCTGAGGTGCTTAACTTCTGTGTTCGGGATGGGAACAGGTGTGTCCACCTCGCCATTA
>JBAXYK010000117.1:0-3280 GCA_041670825.1 Bacilli bacterium
AATTTCAAGTTTAGATTAACTCCTATCATAATTAAAAGAATTTCTAATGATGACCTCGTTAATAAGTATTCTTCTGCAAGCGAAATAAGAAAGCTGATGATCGAAGATGATAAAACTCAAGTTTTGAAGTATACTCCTATCAAATATGCAAAAAAAGATATTCATACTCTTGAAGATTATTTTTTACTTTTCAAATACAAAATACAAACAAGTTCATCAAAGGAACTAGAAATGATACATTTAGTCACGGAAGGAATACAAAATCTTTTCAAAAAAAACATAGAACTATCACATTCTTTTGAAGAATTTATTGGACTTTGTACTTCAAAAAGATATAGTGCTGCTAGAATAAAAAGGACTATTGTACATATTTTAGTCAATACTTCAAAAAAAGAAGCAGAAGATTTTTTAAGCAAAGAAATACCTTTTATAAGAATCTTGGGATTTGATAAAAAAGGGCAAGAATATTTATCTAAAATAAGAAAAGAGACTCTTATACCTGTTATTACAAAATTTGCAGGAAAAGATTCAAAATTACACCAACTCGAAAAAAAATCAGTCAATGTATATTACTCATTGGATAAAGAACCCCAAAAATCTATCAACCAAAATAAATATTTATCAATTTTCCCAATTATTAAGTAATATTACCTTATTTTTTATGGAAGTACCAATTGATATTTGATATAATTAATTATACGCACAAAGGAGAAATGCCAATGGATTTATACGATTTAATTCCAAACAATTTATTTACAGTATTAACCAGCAAAAATCGTAGTATTTACGCAAAAAGTTTACTGATAATTTATAACTTTTTTAAAGAAAACATTATCATCGATAAAGATGTTGTTGTAGCTCATTTAATTAATGAATTGCAATCAGATATTTTTGACATTGATACAAATGTAGATGGAGAAACAATTGAAAGTTTTCAAAAAGATGCAACATCTTTAGCAAAATATATTATGCGTCGCCTTTTAGATACTGGATGGATTGATGTTGAATATGAAAGTTATAATAAACTTCAGGAATATGTATCTTTACCGCCATATTCTATTAAACTAATTAGTACCATTTCGGAAATAACTAATAATGAAGTAAAAGAATACGATTCCTTTATGTATGCAATGTATTCATCATTACTTAATTCAGATCAAAATTATAATGACTTCAGATTTACTGCTTTAAATAATGTTTATGATAAAATGCATGAATTTGAAGAGTCACTTAAAACTCTTTTCCATAACCTTAAAAGACGCTATACCAATCTTGTTTCCTTAAAAACTGTTAATCAAATTTTAAGTGAGCATTTTGACTCTTATCAAAAAGATGTAATTATGCAGATTTATCTTCCCTTAAAAACAAAAGACTCAATAACTAGGTTTAAAGGAAGTATATTTAATATTCTTGTAAAATGGATGCGTGATGAGCAAATAATTAATTCAATGATTGCCCAAGCCATGGTGCAAAAACGTTTTCAAGATGATGATGAAGCAAAATTAGATATTCTTACCAAGATAAACTACATTGTTGATAAATTAAATGATCTTGATGAATTAGTTGATCTTATCGATAGTCGCAACTCTACCTATATAAGTGCTGCTACTGAAAAAATGCATCATTTACTTAGCAATGATAGATCAATTATGGGGAAAATCACAAAGATTATAGCCACCATAGCCAAAGATGAACTAAATGGTTACAATAACAATCTTCATATTTGTCAAGACTTCTTATTCTTACAAAAGCAAGAATATTTGAATGAAGAATCACTATTCAATCGTGCTCAAAGCATCTATAAATATTCTAATAACGAGCCTTCAGAAATTTTATATGTTGATGAACAAATAGTTCAAAAATTAAAATCTGCTTTTGAAGAATCAACAAACAATAAGTTTTCTTACAGGAATGTAATTAATTATATGAAAGAACAACTTGAAGATATTAATCATGTTTCTACTAAAGATATTGCATTAAAAAATAGCGATGATTTTTTATTGTTGCTTCACTCTTTCATACATGGATTTGATAATAATGTTTTCTATAGTTTAAAATTATATGAAGGCAATGTAATTAATAGTAATTATTTGTTACCTAATTTAGAATTTATCAGAAGGAGAATTTAATATGTGGAATGAAAAATACGATTTATTGACAAACAATGAAAAAGAAAGATTTACCAAAATTGTAAATTATATTCTTAACAAGACTTTCCTTCTTAGGGAAACATATGAAGAAAAAGATAGAATCGGAAAAATATCTGCAGATTATAGATTCTTTGAACGAAACTTTGAGCTTTTTCAAGATTACTTGGATATTGCCGGCTATTCTATTTCAAAAGATGATGCCGAAGGTATAATTTCTATAACCAATATATACTTCACAAATTTATTGCGAGTTGATAAATTCACTACTCTATTTTTATTAACATTAAGACAAATGTACGATGAAGAAAAGGAAAAAGCCCCTTCAAGCAATGCAATTTTTGTTAGAGGCAGTGACATTATTATAAGAATGATTGATAATAAATTATTAACAAAAAAACCAACAATCAAAGATATGACTGATGTTTTGCGTTTATTAATTCGCCATAATGTTATAGCAAAGTTTGATGGTAATATAGAAGATAGTAATGTTATATTAACAATATATCCTACTATTCTAAAAGTTGTTTCTAACGAAAAAATAACAGCTATATACGATAATATGTTTAAAAAAGATGACGATAATGATGAAAAAACAGATGATATTCCATTTGAGGCTTAAAAGGAGAATATAAAATGAAAAAACTAAAAAAACTACTACTTATAAATTGGCATTATTTTTCTTTCCAACAAATGAATTTTGATGATATAAATTTTTTAACTGGAAAAAACGCCTCAGGGAAAACAACAATAATTGATGCAATACAATTATTGATATTAGGTGATACAACAGGACATTTCTTTAATAAATCTGCTTCTGATAAATCAACTAGATCTCTTAAAGGATATCTAAGATGTGAATTTGGTGATAGCGAAGATGGATCTATCATGTACTTAAGAAATGGGAGATTTTCAAGCTATGTTGTCCTTGAATTTGAGGATAGTGTGACTAACGATTCTTTTGTAGTGGGAATTGTTTTTGATAACTATGATGATAATTCATTTGACTATAAATTCTTCTATTACAATGATAAAATACCGGAAAACAATTTTATTGCTAATAACATCCCGATGGATCAAAAGTCTCTTAGAATCTTCCTAATGCAAACTAATAAGGATAGTAAATTCTTTGA